>CAYGTA010000049.1:0-2625 GCA_964352605.1 uncultured bacterium
GATTACTTACTAAAAAAGTGAAAGTGCACTATGATCTTTTGGACTTGCTGTAGGTAGTATCTGGTATAAACTAACCATCTTATGGTGAGTACTGGCATTAAGGCTATTGTGCAATCAAATCGTGACTCTCAGGTCACTAAACTACCTCACTTTGAGGCTAGTTTGACAACTAGGGCGCTTTATATTTACACGCCTCCGGGCTACGCAGAGAGCTTAACAACTTATTATCCTGTTATTTACATGCATGATGGTCAAAATGTTTTTGAGGCATTTGCCAGTGACAGTTATATGGGGTCATGGCGAGCAGATGAAACTGCTGACAAGCTTATAACATCAGGACTTATGAAAGCCTGCATTATTGTGGGCATTAGTAATGGTGGTGCTGAGCGCTTAAAAGAATACCAACCTCCTTATAACAAAATGCATTACGCGCCTTTAACCAAAAAAGGTACGCCACGTAAACGCCCTTTTGTTATAGAAGGCAAAGCAGATAAAACTGCCGTTTACTATAACGAAGTTGCTACTTACTTAAAAAAACGCTACCGCATTTTAGAAGGGCGAGAGCACACAGCCACCTGCGGTTCCTCCATGGGTGGCTTATTTTCAACTTACTTAGCTTGGGAATACCCTGACTTTGCAAAGCATCACGCAGCTCTATCACCCTCCTACTGGACTACCAAAAGAGATGACGGCAAGCTAAATATCTTTGAACGCATAAGAAGCTACCCTAAAAGAGATCTACGCTTGTGGCTTGACAGTGGTGAAGGCACCAGCAATATAGAAGGCGCAGATGATGACAATAAATTCTGCACTCAAAAAGCTCGAGCTGTGCTACTCGAGTCTGGTTATAAAGAGAGTCTTGATTTTGAGTATTTTTTAGCGAAGGGTGCGTTGCATCGTGAGGCTGATTGGGCCGCTCGATTAGATAAAGTGTTTAGGTTTTTGTTTCCTGCTTAAAACTAGTTTTGAATTCACTTGCATATAATCATGCGATTGAGAGTTTTTTTCTATGTGAGGTATTTCCAGAATCTGTATAAGTTTCTAAGTGCGTTAGGCTAAGCAGTATGGAACGACGTTACGAAAGCTTTTACAGTCCTGCGGTTGGTCGACATATGGAAGTGCTTGTGTTTGGGCATTATGGTAGCCCTATGATTGCCTTTCCGAGTGGGGGTGGCAAGTTTCATGATTTTGAAGATAACGGCATGGTTGCTTCGGTTGCGCACTTAATTGAAAATGGCAAGCTTAAGCTTTACTGTCCTGACGGTTTAGATAATGAATCTTGGCTTAATGAGAGTACTGACCCGCACTGGCAAGCTGTGCGGCATAACGCTTATCAAGATTACATAATCAAAGACTTAGTACCCGCCATAAGGGCTGACTGCAATGATCATGAGATCAAGATTGCTTTAGCAGGCTGTAGTCTTGGTGCATTTCACTCAGCTAATTTTGCCCTTAAATTCCCTGACGTTTTTCACTATGCACTCTGCATGAGTGGGCGCTACGACCTAGATAAAATAACAGGCTCGAGTGGGTCTGAAGAGGTTTATTTTAATAATCCTATGGCTTATTTGGCTAATATGCATGGGGCTGCGTTAGATCATGTTCGTTCTTTTGCGCATTTGGTTTTGGTTTGTGGTCAGGGTGCTTTTGAGGATAAGTGTTTAGAAGAGACTAAGCGTTTGGCTAGCTTGCTGACTTCAAAAGGCATTTCTCATGAGCTTGATGTTTGGGGTCATGATGTTGAGCATCATTGGCATTGGTGGCGGCAGCAGTTTCCGCATCATTTGAATAAAGTTTTGGGCTAAAAAAAGCCTCACTGATTGGTGAGGCTTTACCCTTATTCTTTAAGGCTTTTAACTGCTTTTTAAGCTTTTAACTACCACGTCCGGTGCGGCCGTACTGACCTGCTGGAGCTGGGCTTGCTTTGCGTTCGGGTTGTCTTGGTGTAACTGCACCTTGAGCATTAGGAATTGCACCTACGCCGCCTGTTTCTACAAGGCGTGCAAACTCTTTTGAATCTACCGCGCGAGACATGCCCACTTCGTAACTAATGACGCGCTTTAAGTGCATTTCTGCTAAACAGGCATCCATAGTGATCATACCTAACTGACCTCCCATTTGTATTTGTGAGAGAATCTGATGGGTTTTTGCTTCTCGTATAAGGTTACGAACGGCTGGGGTTGCAATCATAAATTCGTAAGCTAAAGCACGACCGTTACCGCTGGCTTTGGGTACAAGTTGTTGGGTGAGTACGCCTGCTAGGTTGTTGGCTAACTGTACCCTTACTTGTTCTTGTTGCGCTTCTGGAAATACATCAATGATACGGTCAATTGCTTCAGGGGCTGAGTTAGTGTGCAAAGTGCCCATAACAAGGTGTCCTGTTTCTGCAGCTGTTACCGCTGCGCCAATGGTGACATGGTCACGCATCTCGCCAACTAGAATAACGTCGGGTGCTTGACGTAATACTGCCCGTAGTGCGTTGGTAAAACCTTGGGTATCTTCGCCAACTTCACGCTGGTTAACAATACAGTTTTTGTGATCGTGAAAAAATTCAACAGGATCTTCAATGGTAACAATATGTTTTCTTGACTCCCTATTAATCAAATCAATCATTGTGGCTAAGGT
>CAYGTA010000049.1:2725-16116 GCA_964352605.1 uncultured bacterium
CTGACCATAGGGGGTAAACCTACTGTCAAAATAAGATCAGATGCACCGCGTTCAATCGTGAGTTTAAGTAGGGTAACAATATCAGCTTGAACTTGAGTTTGCGTATCCGTTTTGGTTTGTTGCATACTCGGCATGGTTGTTCTAAATACGTCAGACACTTGGGTGGCTCCATTCTGTATGAATTTCTTTGAAATATATCATTATCATCTCTTCTCTAATCTGAGGTCTTAGCAAGTACTTCTTCTAAGGTTGTAATGCCTTGAAATGCCTTTAAAATACCATCATCACGCAGGGTTTTCATACCATGCTCAACGGCTACGTCTTTAATTTCATTTGCAGATAAGTCTTTAACAATAGCGCCTTGAATGGGTTCATCTACTTGTAAAAACTCATGTATACCGTAACGCCCTGCATAGCCACTACCACCGCATTTGTCGCAACCTACACCACGAAATAAGGTTTTGCCTTCAATAGCTGTGTCAGGAAGCCCAATTCGTCTTAAGACATCAGGTTCGGGGGTGTACTCAACTTTACAGTTTTTACAAACCTTACGAACTAGACGTTGCGCCAATACACCAATAAGCGAAGCTGCAATATTAAAAGGTTCAACACCCATTTCGGACATACGACTAATCACACCTGGTGCATCATTTGTGTGCAAAGTAGCAATTAGCAAGTGGCCTGTAAGCGCAGCTTCTACCGCCGTATTAGCTGTTTCAGTGTCACGAATCTCACCCACCATAATAATGTCAGGATCTTGACGCAAGAATGACTTTAGGGCACTTGCAAAGGTAAGCCCTGCCTTGTTATTAGTTTGGGTCTGGTTAATACCCGGAATTTCATATTCAACAGGATCTTCAACCGTCGTTACATTGACTTCAGGAACAGCCAAGCGCTTCAAAATAGAAAAGGTAGTAAATGACTTACCTGAACCCGTAGGACCCGTAATCAAAAACATACCGTAAGGCTTTTTAATGACATCTGTGAAACGCTGAAAATTATGATCACCAAAGCCAAGCTGCTCAATCTCAGGAATACTCGAGGCTTTTTTCAAGATACGCATAACGGACTTTTCACCGTATACGGTTGGTAGCGTTGATAAACGCAAATCAACTTCCATATTTTTATCTTTAAAGCGAACACGACCATCTTGAGGCATACGGCGCTCAGCAATATTGAGCCCACCCATAATTTTAATACGTGCAGCCAAAGCGCTTGCCGTTGCTATAGGCATGGTCATGTATTCACGCAACGCACCATCTTTACGAACCCGAACCATAACCTTATCTGCTCTTGGTTCAATATGAATATCACTAATATCATTAAGAACAGATTCTCTAATTATGTTATTAACCACTTTTACCAGTGCATTATCATCAATCGCGCTGGTATCTTCTTCTTCAACTTCTTTAGAGTTAACTTCCTCCATGACAGCTTTAGCAAGCTCATCCATATTGTCACTACCTGAGTAGTAACGGTTAATCAGATTCATGAGGGCTTCTTCAGTTGCTACTGCTGGCTGTATTTCTTTACCAGTTATAAGCCTAATATCATCAAGTGCAAAGACATGCCGTGGGTCTTTCATGGCAACAATTAAAATATTGCCTTCAATACGTACAGGCATAGCGTTATAACGCCTTGAGGTTGCCTCTGGCACTAAACTAACCGCGTAAGGATCAACCTTAATGTTTGCTTCGTCAATAAACTCATAGCCAAGCTGCATAGCTAAACTTTTTGCCAGCATTTCAGGGCTAATTTTACCTGACTGCACCAAAGTATCTTCTAAACGCCCACCACCAGAACGCTGGCGATTAAGAGCTTCATCAATTTCTAACTGCGCAACAAAACCTAAATCAACAAGAATTTCACCTAAGGGTTTAACCCGCCCAAGCTTATTTTGCTCCCTAAGTGCGTCTCTTAACTGGTCACGTCTTAACTTTTTATTTTGAACTAAGGTTTCACCTAAACGCCCCTTAGAATCTGCAAACAAAATCTCAATACGATTTTGCACCACAGTTTCAGGACTAACAATAAACCTGACCTCTTTATTAACAATTTCTTCAACTTCAGGCATACGTCTTGGATCAACAATAGCTACTAACAAATAGTCATCTTCATCTTTATAAGGCACTGCGTTAAACTGAACGGCATCTAAACGAAGCAAATAAGATGCCAAACGCTCATCCGTATCAGCATCATCTAAATTAGGTAAAAACTCAAGATTAGACTGCTCAGCCAACAACATGGCCAAATGATCTTCAGAAAGAAAACCCCTCGAAATTAAGACCCGACCCAAAAGACTACCACTACGCTGCTGCTCATCAACCGCTTCTTTAAGCTGAGCATCGGTAATAAAGCCACGATCAACCGCCAAATTACCCAAACGCTGCGTTGAATCAATCTCAAGATCTCTAGGTGGCTCGAGTCCTAGCTCTGGGTAGTGCGTAGCGAGTGCCCATTGCAATTCTTTACTTAAAGCTTGGTAGGGTTCTACCGTGTAATCTGTTTCATCTTCAATTTCTTCTATAGCTAGGGCATCTAAAGGGTCTTCAAAAGCAACCCTTAAGCGATTACCTTCTAAAGCAAAAGGAAAGGCCCTTAAATCAAGTGCAAGGTCAGCCGGTACTTTAGAGAGCGCTTCAGCCATGACATCAACACGAGGTAGCATAACCAAAGGAATACCGATGGACTCTTCAATAGCTCGAGCTATTCTTTGCTCTGAAATAATGCCAATGTTAACCAGAATGTCTGCTAAGCGACCCCCTAGCTCGCCATGCCGAGCAATGGCTTGTTGTAAATCTTCATCGTTAACGTAACCGCGCTCGAGTAGCACGGCACCTAGTCTTTTATCACCTATGGATAGGACTGCCATGCTTGCCTCCGTTTGGGTGTAAGTAGTTATGCGTGTTTGACTTTTTGAGTATATAAGCTTCTATATGTCTGAGCATCTTGGTGTGCATTAAGCCTTTATTGCTTAAGGGCGTAACCAGAATGCTTTTTATGCCGAGTAAATTTGCACCCAGAATATCTGTAAAGAGTTGATCACCAATCATAACGGTTTCGCTTGGCTTAGCGTTTAGGGTTTTTAGGGCTTTACGAAACCCAAAAAAGGGTTTTCCTGTTAAGGCAAAGCCTCTAACCTTGAGCACTTCAGCGGAGCGTTTTACTCGGCTTTTGGTTCCGTTACTCAAAATAGTGACGCTTAACTGATTATCTTTTAAAGACTGAATCCAGTCTTTAGCTTCTTGGCTTAACTGTTCAGTGTTTGATGCTAAAAGCGTATCATCTAGGTCAACCATGACAGCTTTAATACCTTCTTGCTTAAGCAATTCAGGCTTAAGTTCGTTAATACTATGAACTCTCATGTAAGGAATAAGCATTGCACGCAGTTTAGCATGCAGTAAATGCACCGCTAGATAAAGATACCTACATCGGTACTTTGCTTCGTATAAGTAAGTTTTGAACAGGTCTTGGCTAAATAATCCATGACCCATCACACCATATCGCCACAACATAAGTCTGAGTATAGGTTTAAGAACCTTACAGAATTCTGACCCCTAAAAAGATGTGAAAGACTCTACATAACTCAAGCTTGCAGATTACAAGTTATTTTGTCTCAGGCATTCCCTAAGCTATTGTTGAGGCAACAAAGCAACGCAAATCTTGTACATCTGTCACAAAAATGTCAGACTTCACATTGTAAAATGATTTTAACCGAAAGAGAGAGCGGTAAAACCAAATAAGAGGTAATGGGAAATCTAACGATCATGAGAGGTCATTATGCTTTTTTCTATCCTAACGGCAACGTACAATCGGGGGCACACCTTACCTAAAGTCTACGAATCCCTAAAAAACCAAGATTTTGACGCCAGTCACTATGAATGGCTAATTATGGATGACGGCTCGAGTGACAACACAGTTGAGCTTGTTAAAGAATGGATGCATGAAGCAGACTTTTCCATTCGTTATTTTAAACAAGAAAATGGGGGTCATCATAGGGCTCTAAACGGAATCATTCCTGAGGCGTTAGGGGAATTTTCACTCATTCTTGATTCTGACGATACACTTATTGCTAATGCATTAACACGTTACCTCGCCATTTGGCACAGCATTCCTGAAGATAAACGCGAAGGCTTTGCAGGTGTAAGCGCACAATGCCAAAGTGAAACAGGCGTTAACTTAGGCGGCGCATTACCAGAAGATGTATTTGACAGTAACAATGTAGAAATTGCTTATATTCATAAGCTTGGCGGTGACCGCAAAGGCTTTATACGCACAGACATACAAAAGCAATACCTTTACTTAGAGTTTGAAGGCGAAAAATTTATTAGTGATTCTGTGGTGTGGCACCGCATAGGCCAGAGATACCAAACTCGCTATGTAAACGAAGTACTCTGTTTAACTGATTACTTAGAAGACGGGCAAACCTTCCACACACAAAAATTACTCTGCCGCAACGCGCAAGGCGCAAGCGCTTACTACCAGTTTCTACTCGACGCCCCAACACCGTTCTCACTAAAAGTACGCGCAGGCTTACACGCCTACTATGTTCGTTACTCTTTACACGCAAACTACAGCTTAAGCAAAATCATTAAAGACGGCTCCAGAAAGCCTTTCCATATGTTTGTAGGCTTAACAGCAGGCTTCTTATTTTACTTACGCGATGAACTACGAGATGTAAAAGAAACACGCAAACCAAGCCAAAAAAAAGAACTTCACTCTAAAGAAGAAAACTCGAGTCTAACAGCCTCTTAAATTAAAATCAGCCATACCCTGAGCACAGCCTGAATTGAATTCAGACTGTGCTTTTTTGCTTGCGTTCTCTTTAGGCAACTATGTAACTATTCATATATTATGCTAATCAGCTAAAGCCTAAGCTAAAGAAAAGCTATCTTTTCGTTTAAACTTACTTAGGATAGTGCTATGTATGAAACGTTTAACCCACAACAAGAACAAGACCTAAAAGCTCAAAGCTCGAGCTTTTCTGGTGTTGAGGTTTTGTTTGCTAATCTTAGCTTTCTTGCTGTAATTCCTTTGCTGCTTGCTTGTATTGTTTTGATTGGCTGGCAGTTTAATATAGCTGCTTTAAAAACGGTTTTACCTAACGCACCTGAAATGGTGCCGTTGACAGCTTTGCTTTTTATTATGTTTACAGCTGGCTTTTTCTTAAGCATTTTTTTAGAAAACCTTAGCTTCAACAATACAGTTTTGTTTAAGGCTTTACATTACTGTCTTTGCGTTTGCATTCTTTTTTTTATAGGGCTACCTACTCTTACCCTGCTAGGGCAATACAGTTCTCTTAATTTTAATTTTTTCTCCTCCATGAATTACCCTCCTTCGCCCCAAACGCTTATTTGCTTTATTGTGCTAGGTTTTGCTCTTATCTTATTAGCTTTACCAAAAGACTTAGCTGTTTTGACTCAAATACTTAGTTTGGTTATTTTATTTTGGTCGTCTCTCATTGCTTTTGCTTATCTTTTGAATGCAACTGACTTTTACATTTTTAATCGGGCACAAAATATTGGCATGGCTTTACACACAGATATTGCCTTCTTGGCTCTTTCTTTAAGTCTTTTGTTTAGTCAGCCTGACAAAGGCTTAGTCAAAATATTTATGCAGCCGAGCAAAACTGGCACTCTTAGCAGACGGCTTTTACTTTCCAATTACCTTGCCATCGCACTCTTAGCTATAGCTGTTGCTCAATTATCTCGGAGAGGTATTTTTTCTCTTGAGTTTAAGTTACAACTTTTTGCAAGCTTAATTAGCTTACTATTCTCAGCTTTAATCTGGTATTTTGCTCAACAATTTAGCAAACTCGAATCTGCTTTAGTTGCAACAAATGACCAACTCAACAACAAAAACAAAGAACTCGAGCAGCTTTTTAATGCTGTTAAAAAGGATGAAGCTTTTCTTTATGACGTTCTAGATAATTTATCTACTGCTGTTGCTGTTTTAGATACGCAAGATCGTTATATTTTGGCAAACGAAGTACTGGCTCATTCTCATGGCGAAAAACGTCAATCTTTAATTGGTAGAGACTTAGTTTCAAAGCAGCGAGGGCACTTTGATGAGAATATGAATCCTTTAGGCCCTAGCTTTTCAGTATCTAAACAAGCCCTTAGTAGTAACTCTGGCATGGCAGAACAAATAGTAGGTTGGAAACAAAAAGATAACACTATTCGCTGGAAACAAATCAAGGCAAGTGTCATTAACTTAAAAGATGGTTCAAAAGCTGTTGTTAGTAATATTGTTGATATAAGTGAATTACAAAATGCCAAAAGAGCACTGTCGCAGCGTAATGAAACACTCGAGCAGCTAAACAATAAGGTTCAGGCCAGCCTTGAGACTGTCAAGCAAAACGAGGCTTTTCTTGTAACTGTGCTTGACAATCTGCATGAGGCTGTTCTGGTTTTTGATGCAAAAGGTCAAGTTTTGCATCAGAACAAAGAAGCAGTTGATCTAAGCAGAAATTTAGCTGCAGCTGAAGGCAAGATTAGAAATCAGCTAGGCGAACTTTTAAGCAATCCGAACCTCCCAGAAACCATTACGAATAGTAACAATAACCCTCTTAGTCTTACCTATACCTTAGAAAAAGGTGACTCAGACTCTTTCTGGTACCAATTACGCGCAGCAGCCATTCGCTTAAATAATCAAGAAAAAGGATTTATCGCGACTCATATTGATATAAGTGATCAGTTCAAAGCGCGTAAGCTACTCAAAGCTTACACAGAAAGTTTAGAACGCAGTAACAAAGATTTACAAGATTTTGCATTTGTTGCCTCTCATGACTTACAAGAACCCCTAAGCAAAATTCGAGCCTTTATTGATCGACTTAAACTGAAAGAACCCAATTTAACAGAGCGTTCTCAAGAGTACCTAAAACGCATGGACGCCTCAGCTCAACGCATGCAAGACCTCATTCAAGACGTACTTAGCCTGTCACGCATAACAACTCAGGGCAAAGCCTTCGAAACACTTAACCTAAACACCTTAATGCAAGCTATAAAACTCGAGCTTGAAGCTGACTTAGAAGATGTTGTTTTTAGCTTTGATGTTCTGCCCAAGATTCAGGCTGACCCGTCTCAGATAAAGCGTTTGTTTAATAACTTAATTTCTAACTCTATTAAGTACCAAGATAAAACTCGAGCTTTGGAAATTTCGATTTATGCTGAGAGGCAAACACTGAACGCTCAGCCTTTTCATAAAATTACAGTTCAAGATAATGGTATTGGCTTTAATAGTGAACATAATCAAAAAATCTTTATAATGTTTCAGCGGCTTCATGGTCGCTCTGAATATGAGGGGACAGGTGTGGGTTTAGCGATTTGCAAGAAGATTATGGAACGTCATGGTGGCGTTATTGAAGCTTATGGTGAGCAAAACGTGGGTACCCGTATTGTGCTTTATTTTCCGCTGCTTAAGCCTTAAGGAGTTTTATTTATAATGTTAAGAAATCATTCTATTACCTTACTCATAGCCGAAGATGATGCCGATCATCGTATGTTTATGGAGGAGGCTTTAGAGGATTATCCTATTGCTGATACTGTTTCTTTTGTTGAAAATGGTCAAGAGCTTATATCTTATCTAAAACAAACAGGAGCTTACACGGTGAGTAACGCACCTCAGCCGAATCTTATTTTGCTTGATTTAAATATGCCTATTAAAGATGGTCGTCAAACGATAAGAGAGATTAAACAAGAAGAATCACTCAAGCATATTCCTGTGGTTGCTTTTTCTGTCTCGCAAAATAAAGAAGATATTATGGGTATGTATCAAGCAGGCGCTAGTGGCTTTATCAATAAACCAACAAGCTTTAACGGACTAATTAATGTCTTAAAAGGTCTAGAGCAATACTGGAAAGAAACTGTTGTAATGCCATAAAGATCTATATATAGCAGTTTTCAGGTTAAACACAGCATCGACTTAGCCCATCCGTTTTCACTCACCTAGTTGGGCATTTAAAACACTGCACCCGTTTTAAATGCAAAAGGCTATATCAAAAATTTCTACTTGAAATGAGTAGAAGATGAGAAGCGATTATTTATACTACTTTTAGCCCAAAAGAGCAGTCTCGAAAGCAATGAGGCTTAGTTTGAAATGTTGGACGTTTAAACTAATAGCGTTTCCACGAATGCTTGACCTAGGGGAGTAAAAACAAACCAACTCAGTCGCTACTGCAATGTTTCTTGGAACTGCAATAAGTAGAGTTAAAAGCGGTTAAGGAATTTATCTTGCGTTACCTCTTAGTCTTGCATCATGCATTCTTTCTCTAAGACTATCTTAGCTCTTCTTAAGCAATTCAGCCCTCTTAAACTAAACCAGCCTTTAGACTAAGTCTCTTAACACCCCAAAAATAGCAACGTAATAAAAGAGTAACAAATATTAGCTATAACTTAAGACCTATAAGAAGATTAACCTTTTTATAAATCAAACTGAAGCGACCACACCTACACCATGCAGCGCCCTTGGAGTCACTGGTCATGGAATCAACAAAACTAGATATCTTTGAAAATTGCACCGTCCTACTGCTTGATGACAATGATGATGATTTATTTCTAACAGAAGACATCATTCAAGATATTGAAACCTCCATTAATGTTGTAGCAACAAATGAGCCAAACCAAGCGCTCATATACATGACAGAATTAAACATAGATATATGCATTGTTGACTACCACATGGGCAGCCTAAACGGACTCGAGTTTATTCGTCGGGTTGTTGCATTGGGTTTAGATATACCTATTATTTTGTTAACCAATCATAGTGACTACACTATTGATGTTGAAGCTATGAACGCTGGAGCTGAAGATTTTTTAAATAAGGCGGAGCTTAGTTTAAGGTCTTTAGAAAAATCTATGCGTTACGCTTTAAGACGCCATAAAGACACTAGGGCCCTCAAAGAAAGCGAAGAGCGCTTACACAAGGCTGCCTTTTATGACAACTTAACTGGCCTTCCTAATCGGGCTTTATTTTTGGATCGCTTGGGTCAAGCGTTTAACTTGTGGCATCGTTCTGCTAAACCCCTTGCTCTTTTGTTTATTGATCTTGATGGCTTTAAGCCTATCAATGATAGCTATGGTCATGAGGTGGGTGACAGGGCGCTTAAAACCATTGCGGACAGATTAGCGCTAAACTGTCGCGCAACAGATACAGTAGCTCGTTTAGGTGGCGATGAGTTTACCATTCTTATTAATGATTTTGACTCTGAGCAGCAAGTTATGCAGTTTGCTCATCGCATTATAAATGAAATTTCGAAACCCATTTGCTTTAACATGAGCGGAGAAGTGATGATGGGTGCAAGTATTGGCGTTGCTTTTTCAACAGCAGATGTTATTTCTGCAGATGAGTTATTACGTGGCGCAGATATTGCAATGTATAACGCTAAAAGACAAAATAATCAAAAAATAGTGACGTATAAGCCAACTATGTTTAATGAACTTAATCAGCAAACACGTTTAGAGCAAGACTTAAGACAGGCTATTAATGCCGAAGAGTTTGAGCTTTTGTATCAGCCGATTGTTTGTCTTAAGCAAGGTAAGATTTATGGTTTTGAAGCACTTTTACGTTGGCACAAAAATGGTGCCTTACTAACACCTGATCAGTTTCTTAATACAGCTGAAAACAGTGGGCAAATTGTACGCATTTCCGAATGGGTTGTTCAAAAAGCATGCAGTTGGGCTGCAACTATAAACAAAGCGTCACAAACGAACATAACCGTTAATGTCTCTCAAAAACAGTTTGAAGGCCCTAAGTTTATAGAATCAATAAAACTAGCTTTGCTAAAGTCAGGCTTAAAAGCAAATCATTTACACTTAGAAATCAGTGAGCAGCTCATTATGAAAGATATTGATTCTGTACGCAAAAAAATCACTGAACTGAAAGCTTTAGGCGTAAATATCTATCTTGATGACTTTGGAACAGGCTACTCGAGCTTGCAGCATATCTTGCAATTGCCTATTGATGCCATCAAGGTAGATCGTTCATTTATTAAGCGTTTACCTGATGCTAAAAGTGAAGCTATTCTTAGCGCTCTTTTAAGCATGTCACGCAAGCTGAATATTGAGGTTATAGCTGAAGGCATAGAAGAGATAGCTCAGCTTGAGCATCTTAAGCAATTTAACTGTCAGTTTGGTCAAGGGTTTTTGTTTGCGCACCCTTTAAATACTGCTCAGTGTGAAAGTGTTTTCTCTAAGCCTGAGTTCTTTAAGCGTGACGGCAGTTCCATTTTAGAAAAAGATCTCAGCTTAGCTCAAATGCAGCTTCCAACACTGGCTTAAGCCGCTCAGATATACCTTTTACTGCTTCTTAAGAAAGCAAATTTACATACGCTTCTTAAGCTTTCATGTTACTGTCATGCCTACTAGCGGGGCTTTGTTAGGCTCTTTTGTAGCTTAAAAGCCTAGGCTTTTTTAGCACTATGGGGAAGTTTTTTTAATACGTTTTCTAATTTAATTTGATTTAGATTGGTGATTATGGCGACGCCGTTAAACTCAATATCAGAACCAGCAATAGAAGATTCCAAAACAAATCATTTCATAACTTTTATACAAGGCGTTGCTATTGGTGCTGCTAACGCCATTCCTGGTGTTTCTGGGGGCACTTTGGCACTGGTTTTTGGTATTTACGAGAAGCTTATTAATAGCATTAAAACGCTGGCCCGTGGTTCTTTTTGGCGTTCTGTTTTGAGCTTTAAAATTAGTGATGCTTACAGGGCTGTTAATGGTAATTTCTTAGTGGTCCTTGTGCTTGGTGCGCTCATAGCGGTGCTGAGTTTAGCGCAGGGGCTCGAGTGGGGTTTTGTTAATTATCCTGTTTTGGTTTTGAGTTTTTTCTTTGGTCTTATTTTGGCTTCGGTTGTGCCGGTGGCTCGGTATATTGATGTTTGGGATTTTATTACGGTTTGTTCTGCGCTTATGGGCTTTTTGATTGCGTTTAAGGTGGTTGGGCTTACGCCTGCTACGTTGCCGAATTCTTGGCCTTTTCTTATGTTTAGTGGTGCTTTGGCGCTTGCTACTATGATTATTCCTGGTATTTCTGGTTCGTTTGTGCTGGTGTTATTGGGTAATTATCAGTATGTGTTGAATATGGTGAATGAGCGTAATTTGCCTGCGATTGCTGTTTTTGCTTTTGGTGGCATTATTGGTTTGGTTAGTTTAGCGCAGCTTTTAAGCTGGCTTTTTAAAACCTATAGGAATGTAACTTTGGCGGTTTTGGCTGGCTTTATGTTGGGCTCTTTGCGTAAGATTTGGCCGTTTAAAGCGGCTGGTTTTGAGGATACTGAAGTGCCTGTTAATATTTGGCCTTCTTTTATGATTAATGATTCATTAAATATGCAGCTTCTATTCTCTATTGGACTTATGGTCTTTGGTATTGCGCTTGTTTTACTACTTGACCGGTTTGGTAAAAAACCCAGTTCTTAGGTTTTTCATCCCTTTTTCATTTGAATCTTAATTTGTACTCAGGTTCTTAATCAAGTTGTGATGGTATTTTAACGATTCTGCTCTATCCTTTATGAGAATATGTGCTTCATTTCACGATTTCATGAGTGGAGCAGAAAAAGGAGTTTAAATGAAACGATTAAGCTTTAGTATAGTTACAATTTTAACGCTAAGTCTTGTTGGCTTTGGCTTATGGAATAGTCAGAGCTCTATGGTTCAGGCGCAAGATGTAAGCCCTATTAATGAAAGTCAGGCTTTCTTACAAGATGAGCTAAACACCATTGATGTCATTGAAACCTATGGCCCCAGTGTTGTTGCCATTAATGTAGAAGTTCGTGGTGAAATTGTTAATCCGTTTAGCCAATTTCAGTTTCCCCCAGGCTTTCAACTACCACCAGGCTTTGAAGATTTCTTTAATCAGCAGCAAAACCAAAATCAAAATACCAACCCCGAGGAATTCCGTCGTCAAGGTTCAGGCAGTGGTTTTGTCATTTCCGAACAAGGTCAAATCATCACCAACTATCATGTTGTAGAAGGCGCCTTACAAAGCTCGAGTAGCATCTTAGATGAAGATGCTCGCATTACGGTTTCTTTTCCTAATTTAGAAGACGCCTTAGAAGTGAATGTGATTGGTGTTAACCCTGACTTTGATCTTGCCCTTTTAGAGGTAAATGATGTAGCTATGTTACCTGCAAACCTTATTCCCATTAGTTTGGCGAATTCAGATGAGCTTAGAGTAGGTCAAAAAGTGATTGCTATTGGAAATCCGTTTGGGCTTAGCTCAACCGTTACCTCTGGCATTGTTTCTGCTATTAGTCGTGAAGTACCTTCGATTGGTCGTGTAGAAGTTCCTATGGTTCAGACCGACGCGGCTATTAACCCTGGTAACTCTGGTGGTCCTCTTCTTAATTCAAGAGGTGAGCTGGTTGGTATTAATACAGCCATCATTCCGGGGAGTAGCAGCATGGGTAACGCTGGCAACATAGGTATTGGTTTTGCGGTACCGAGTAACTTACTTAATGAAAATCTAGAGGCACTTGTTCAAGGTGGTGTTTCAGGTAAAGGCCAAGTGGCTATTTTGGGTCGTCCTCGCATTGGCATAACCATTACGAGTGTAGATGTTTATCCTGATGATTTAAAAACACGTCTTGACTTACCTGAAGCTGGCGCAGTTGTTACCGACATAGCTCCAGATGGCCCAGGTGCTAAAGCTGGCCTCAGAACACCTCAGCTCACCGTTACAGACGCTCAAGGTGCCGAGTGGCCTGCTGACCCTGACATCATTATTGAAGTGAATGGTGAAGAAGTACGAACTAACGAAGATATTATTAACTACGTTTTAGAAAGCAACGCAGGTGATGAGTTAAACTTGCGAGTCTGGAATGACGGTGAAGTCAGATCCGTAACCGTGGTACTAGAAGTTGTAAATTAGTAGAAAAGCTAGCGAGCAATGAGCAACGAGTCTAAAAAGTATTAACTCTATGCTCATTGCTTTTAACTCATTGCTTAACCTTTAGCTTATTTCAAATCAGCCAAATCCGTCAAAGCATAAATTCTGGTTGACCTTAGTTCACCCGAAGGCAAAACACTATCATTTCTAAGAACACCCTCAAGCTTAAAGCCAAGCCTTTCAGCAACCGCGTAACTCTTAACATTTAAATCATCACAATGAATAGACACTCGAGCTGCACTTAATTTCTCAAACACCATAGTTGCGAGTGCCCTTGCACTTTCAGTAACGTAACCTTTTCCTTGCGCACTCGAGCGACACCAGTAGCCTATTTCAAATCTGGGTATGCTCCAATCAATGCGGTGCAAGCCGCTACTTACAAGTAGTTTGCCTGTTTCTTTGCAGTGGCAGTGGTACCTCAGGTCTTCTCTGGTTATAAATTTGGCTATGGCTTCGCGCAGGTTTTCTTCACTGCTTTCTAAAGTCATGTCTCGGTTTGCCCA
>CAYGTA010000050.1:0-16078 GCA_964352605.1 uncultured bacterium
TATAAAGCAGTGCGACATTTATAATTCAGCTTAGTATAAATGCCGAACTAGCTGACTAAAAACGGATGGGCTAAGTCGATGCTGTGTTAAAGATGAAAACTAATATAGGCGCAAAGCAAGCCCAAGTGTAGCGGCCAACACAGTCCAAAATTCATTGCGACTAGCTAAGAGAAGACTCAAACCTTGAGTCTAATTATTTTTTAAGCAAATTTAGAGAAATCAGGTTGTCTTTTTTGCATGAAGGCTTGCATAACTTCCATAGCTTCAGGGCTTTGCAAACGTTTCATAAAAAGCGCGCCCTCTGTTTGCATGGTTTCTTTAATAGTTTGAGCATTACCTTTTTTGAGTAGCATTTTGCTTAAACGTAGCGCCTCGGGTGCTTTTTGAACAAGAGTATTTGCTGTTTCTTGCGTTGTGGTTTTTAAGTCACTTGTGACCTGATTTATCAGCCCAAGCTCTTGAGCTTCTTGAGCAGCAAATTTTTTGCTTAGCAAAATGAGTTCAGCAGCTTTGCGGTGACCCATCATTTGAGGTAATAAATAACTCGAGCCTGCTTCGGGTACTAAGGCTAGGTCTACGAAGGGCATTTGAAAGACTGCGGTTTCACTCGCGTAGGCAAAGTCACAGTGCAAGAGTAGGGTTGTACCTACGCCTATAGCAACACCATTTACGCTTGCGATTAGGGGTTTTTCTAGGCTGGCTATGGCTCTTAGAAATTTGCTTACAGTGCTGTTTTCGTTGGTGGGTGGGTTTTGTAAGAAGTCGTTTATGTCATTTCCACTGGTGAAGTTGTCACCTGCTCCTGTTATTACAACTACGCGTATATCTGGGTTTGTGTTTGCGTTTTCTAGTTGTTCAGCTAGGGTTGCGTACATGGCACTGGTGATAGCGTTTTTCTTTTCAGGGCGGTTCATGGTTAAGGTAAGAATGTTGTTTTCTTGACTAATGAGTACGTGTTCGCTCATGCTTGCTCCTAGGCATTTACTTAATTTATTTTTATACTGAGTCTAAGTTTACCTTTTGAGTCGCAAAAAGCAAAGTAAATCTTATGCAAGCTTGACTTAGGCTTTATGTATTATTCAAGTTCTTTGAGTCTGAAATTCATGCACAGTAAGCCTATTTTTTTACCAGTAGAGCTTCGTATTTATTTATTGTTGCCATAAGTAAGTCAATATCTGCTACTGAGTTATAAAGATGAGGTGAGATTCTTAAATTACCATCTCGACTAGAAACAATAATAGCTTCTTTTGCAAGTTTGCTTACTAGCCTTTCAACATTTTTTGATTTTAAAGCAATCATAGGGCCATGATCTTTAGGGGTTGTCATGACGTAGCCTTGCTCATTCGCAGCATCTTTGATAGCTGTTGTGAGTATTTTCAAATGACTTTGAATGTTTGCAACACCAGCCTTTTTAATGAGCTTCATACCTGCTAAAGCTGCATACAAATTAGGGTTAGCCGGCGTTCCCGATTCAAAGCGCCTAGCGCTAGCTGAAGGCTCATGCGCATAAATATCAAGCGCCATGACATCCGCCTGAGCAAACCAACCCGTACTGGTCGGCTCGAGTGTTTCTATGAGCTCTTTTTTTACGTACATAAAACCTGTTCCAGATGAACCCAGCAGGTACTTCAAAGCGCCCCCTACCATAAAATCAACTTGTAGCGCTTTTACATCTATGGGCATAGTGCCGAGCGCTTGGTAGGAGTCAAGTAGAACTAATGCACCGTATTTGTGGGCTAACTCTATGATTCCTTTTATGTCTTGCATAGCGCCATTGCGGTAACAAACATGTGAAACGGCTACCAGAGCTGTATCTTCATCAATCAGCTTTTCATAAACTTCTAAAGGCACTTGGCCCTTTGTTTCGGGCGCATGAACAACTCGAGCCCCTCGCAATTCTTGTGCATGCCAGTTTTGTGCAACGGTTGGGAACTCAAAGTCACTCACAATTATTTTGTTGCGTTTGCCAGAAAAATCAAACGCGCTTGCTAATGCACTCACAGCAGCAGAAACGGAGCTTGTTACAGCTATTTCATTAGGGTTCGCATTAACTAAGGCAGCAAAAACCACTCGAGTTTCCTCTAGCTTTCCTACCCATACATCCCATGGTGAACCCAGAACTTGCCAGTCATTTAGGTACTGCTCGTAGGCTTCTTTTACGTCATTAGATAGCGCACCTTTAGAGCAACTATTAATAAAGGTTTTGGTTTTAAAAATAGGAAACTGATCTCTTAACATCTGCTTTCTCCTTTTACAGTAATTGCTTACTTAAAGCTGCCCTGAAGCTTAATTAAGGTAAGCATTACACATTATCAAAAGGCATGCTTGACTAATTGACAATGCTTAGCAATGCGCTGGCGTATTATGCTTAGCATGATGCAAACTACAATTCGTTGGGGCATTATTGGTTGTGGCAATGTCACTGAGGTTAAGAGCGGGCCTGCTTACCAGCAAACCCAAGGCTTTGAACTGAGTTCTGTCATGCGTCGTGACCTTAGCAAAGCCCAAGATTACGCTACTCGGCACAAAGTAGCGCATTACTCAAATGATGCGGATGAGCTTATTTTTAATGATGCTATAGATGCTATTTATATAGCCACGCCACCAGATAGCCATAAAGAATACGCACTCAAAGTAGCAAAAGCAAATAAACCCTGCTGCATAGAAAAACCAATGGCCCCAAGCTACCAAGATTCACTTGAAATCAATGAAGCGTTCAAAGAAAAAAACTTACCCCTTTTTGTTGCTTACTACAGACGTTCACTACCAAGATTCACCCACGTTAAAACATGGCTCGAGTCTGCAGAAATTGGTGATTTAAGACATGTAGCGCTGCATTTAAGCAAGCCTGCTAGTGAGCTTGATTTATCTAAAGCTGAAAATTGGCGAACCAACTCGAGTATTGCTGAGGGTGGTTATTTTGATGATTTGGCAAGTCATGGGCTTGATCTTTTGTGCTTTTTGCTTGGTGACATTCGTGAGGCTAAAGGCATTAGTGTTAATCAGCAAAAGCTCTATAGTGCTAAAGATGCCATAACAGCTTGTTGGCTGCATGAAAACAATGTAACGGGTTCAGGTACTTGGAATTTTGGCTCGAGTGTTCAAAAAGATGAAGTAGTTATTTATGGTAGTCAGGGGAGTATTTGCTTTTCTGTCTTTGCTGAGCAGCCTATCGTTCTAAAGAATCAGGCTGGCAGGCAAGAACTCAGTATTGAACACCCGAAACACATTCAAATACATCATGTTGAAAACATCAAAAAGCATTTGGCTGATGAGCAGACACATCCTTCTACAGGTGAAACAGCGCTGCATACAGCTTGGGTTATGGACAAAATGTTAGGAAAACTCTAAAAACCAAAAGGTCGGCTTTCAGACCCGCTATGGCTTATGCTAAACGCTATGAATAACCCTTCTAAACCCCTACTGATTAAGAACCTGCGACCATGGGGCCAACAGAGTGTTGATATGCTCATAGAAAAAGGCTTTATAAAAAAGCTCGAGCTTAATCTTAGTGCGCCTAATGGTGATACGTTTGTGCTAGATGCTGACCATCAACTTGCGCTACCTGGTCTTGTAAATGCTCACGCGCATATAGATAAGAACCTGCTTGGTTTAGCTTGGCATAAAAACCAAGTAACTGGCTCACGCATTAAAGATTTTGTAGATTTCGAGCGAACGTATCGCAAGACTAAGGCAATTTCAGTCGAAGCGCAATCTGCTAAAGAAGTAGAAGCTTCTTTGAGGTTTGGAACAAGCCACATAAGAACGCATGTTGATATTGATACTGACGCGGGTTTAAGTAACTTTGAAGGCGTCATGAAAACAAAAGAGCGCTATAAAGACCTTATGACCCTGCAAACAGTTGCCTTTCCGCAAAGCGGCATGCTCATAAGAAAAGGAACGATAGAATTACTTGAAGAAGCTTTAAAACAAGGTGCAGATGTTATGGGTGGGCTTGACCCGAGTGTCATAGACCGCGACCCTAGAAAGCATCTTGACATTATTTTTGACTTAGCTGAGCGCTATAATGTAGAACTAGACATACATTTGCATGAACCTAGTGAGCTTGGTGCTTTTTCTGTTGAGCTGATTATTGAACGAAGTAAAGCCCTTAGCATGCAAAATAAAGTCACCATAAGTCACTGTTTTTGCCTTGGGCAAATTGCTGAAAGCCACCTTGATACACTTATAGAGCAACTCTTAGAAAACAACATTAGCATCATGACACTAGGCTCAGGCAGTACTAACTTTCCACCTATCAAAAAACTTTATCAAGCAGGCGTGCAACTCTGCACAGGCACCGACGGCATAAGAGACACATGGAGCCCCCACAACAGCGCAGACATACTCGAGCGTGTCAAATTACTGGCTTACCGTAGTAATTACCGTAAAGATGAAGATATAGAAATGCTACTTGATATTGCTACTCATAAGAGTGCCCACGTTATGAAAGATGCTGATTACGGCCTAGCCGTAGGGAAACGAGCTGACCTCGTCATTATGCCTTCAGAAACGCCAGCTCAGGCTGTGATTGAGCAACCTACACGCAGTTACGTTATTAAAAACGGCACAATTATAGTCAAAAAGGGTGAGCTGCTAAGCTCGAGTTAATGTTTAAGCTTCCGCCCATCGCATGACTAGGATGCTTAGTGCGCCTAAGACCGCCAACCCTGTTATAAGGGGTAAAATTGTATTGTTATAACTTAACCCAACCCATGTGCCTAAAGGGACCGATATTAGCGTTGAAAGTGAACCTACTATGGCTGAGCCTATACCTGCCACATGCCCAAGAGGCTCCATAGCCAGCGCATTTAAATTTCCAAACAATATGCCGACACAAAAGAAACTAATCATTAGGTAAGTCATGAGTTGCCAAAGGGGTGGGTTGCCTTGCTGGGCAAAGGCAATAAAAAATGCAATCACAGAAAACACAGTGAGCGTGTTTAATGACAGTTTAGCAAGGCGTTTCATGCCGTAGCGCATTACCAGTTGCGCATTTACAAAAGATGCCACACCTAAAGCTATAGCTATGATCGCAAAAAACAAAGGAAAGCGATTAGCAAGCTGGTACTGGTCTTGAAAGATTTGCTGAGCAGAATTTAAGTAACCCAAAAACGCGCCACTTATAAGACCAGCAGCAAGTGTATAAGCAAAAGCAACTTTAGTTGTTATGACTTCTTTACTTACATATAAAATGCGTTTCATTGAGAAAGGCTTGCGTTTCTCAAGCCCTAACGTTTCTGCTTGTCTAAAAGCAAACCATAAGCTTGTTATAAGCGACAGTGCAATAAAACTTGCAAATATGGCGCGCCAGCCAGCCCAAGCAATAATAGCCTGACCATAAGCAGGCGCAATCATAGGTACAAGAATAAAGACAGTCATGACATAAGACATAACTTTAGCCATCTTGTCACCCTCGTACAGGTCACGCACAAGCGCAGTACTAACAGCTCGAGGGCCAGCCATACCTAAACCCTGCAAAACTCTACCAGCCAGCATAATTGGGTAACTAGGTGCAAATAAAGAAAGCAAGCAGCCCACAATAAAAATACCAAAGCCAATAAAAATAGGTTTCTTTCGGCCAATACTATCCGATAACGGGCCGTAAAAAAGCTGCCCAACAGCAAGGCCCAGCAAAAAAGCTGAAATGACAAGCTGATTATCATTAGCTCTTAAAACACCTAAATCCTGCCCTATTTTTGGTAAAGCAGGCAACATGGCATCAATAGAAAGTGCCACTAGAGAAATCATAAGCGCAATTAACGCAACAAATTCGGCAAAAGACGTCGATTTTTGTTTCAAAAGGAAATACCTATTTCTTAGTAAAGAGTGATTACATGAATACTCGAGCTAGTTTCAGTTCATATATTTGAACGTCAGAGGCTTAGTGCAGCAAAACGCATTTGCTTTGCTGCCTAATATCTAGCAAGACTCAAAAGTTTACAACAGGATATCAAGCTTTAGTGCACAATCCTGCTTCTACGCCCCTTCACTTTCTTTCTCAATGCTGTCATTTGCGCTTGGTCTGTACTTAGAAGGGTAATCAACAATCTTATCCCACTCATCTGCAGCAGAGCGAGCCACCATAGCTTTTAGGTCACCCTCACCAATATTAAAGACCTCATGCGGTACACCGGGTTCAATGTATATAAAGTCACCTGCTTCATTTTCTACTGAGTAGATTAGGTCAGGGCCAAAATCATGGCGTACCTTTCCTTCTAATATAAACAGCATGACTTCAAACCCTTCATGAATATGTGCGTAGGCAATGGCACCTTTAGGTACCGTAGCCAAATTCATAGAGAGACTTTTTGAACCCACATTTTTACCTGACAAGCCGGTTTTGTAGCGTATTCCATTCCAACTTCGGTTATCTGCACCGCCACCCCGTACCGTATGTATACCTTCGTGTGATTCAACATATTGCATTAAGTCTTTGCGTTCATTCATTGATTAGCTCCTTCTAGAGACTTGTCGCTAAAGATAGGCTCTTAAAGCAAATTAAACCAAGTATGACAGTCGTTAAGCGCATACCGAAACACCAAAAAGCAAGAAGCCCTTTAGAGCAAAGCTTGAATTTTACTAAGCAAGTCTGTTTTTATCTGCCTTGGCTCTACAGATAAGCGGTTAGCATGACGCCTTTTACCAGGAAGCCTTACGCCCTCCATGCTTTCTAGTCGACTTAAAAAAGCTTCACTGTGCTCTTGCCAATTTGGCCCTGCAAGAATCTCTGGCGACAGGGCAACTATAAATTCTCCACCTTTAGCAGGGCCACCATCTTTATTATCAACCTCCCCTGCCTCATAACTAAAAACCTCCCCAATTAAACCTGCACTTAAAAGCTCAATCATCGTAGCGATAGCTGAACCTTTGTAACCACCAAAAGGTAGCAACACACCACCATCTAAAATTTTTTGAGCCTCTGTTGTCGCCTTACCTTCAGCATCAATACCTGTTCCTAAAGGCAATTCATGACCATCTCTAGCGGCAATCATGACATCCCCCATGGCTCTTGCTGCCGTTGCCATATCAAACGCGTAAGGAGGCTTATTGGCTCTAGGCCAAGCAAATGAAATAGGATTTGTACTAAACATAGCTTCCTTAGCACCATAAGGCGCAACCATAGGTGTGTGCGCAGTGCAAGCCAAGCCCACCAAACCTTGCTCAGCTAAAGCTTCTGTTTCAGGCCAAAGCGCAGCAAAATGAAAACTATCCACAATGCTAAGCACCGCAATACCGCTCTTCTTAGCAGCTTCAGCTAGCAAAGGAATGCCACGCTCGAGTGCTAGTGGGGAAAAACCATTGTCACCATTCATGCGTATGGCTACAGGGGTTAAGGTTTCTGGCTTTGGGTTTGCATGACCGTTTACTTTACCGCTTCGTAACGATGCGACATACCCTGGTACTCGAAATAAACCATGCGATTCGGAACCATCTTGCTCTGCTGTGCTTACGGTTCTGGCGACAGCGCTAGCATTTTCTTCATTGCAGCCGTTAACTAGCAGGCAGTTTTGCGTTAAATCAAAAATCTCGTCTATGCTCATGGGCGTTGTTGACATGAAGCCTCCTAAATCACTTTGTGACAGCAACGATACCTTTAATCGTATCGTTAAAGCTATATTTAGGCATAGGTATCTTTTGAGCTAAAATCTTAGTAGCTTAATGAACTAAAGAGCAAGATAAAACCGTCTTTTAAGCTTCCTTAATGCTGTCTAGTGCAACCTCAATCGCATTTGTTATCGCCAGGTCTTTAAGCTCCATAACTATGCCTTCTGCCTGCTTACGTTCTGCAATGACAGCACAAATGCAGGCTGCTTTGAAACCGTACACAGTAGCCATTTTGAAGAGCGTGCCTGATTCCATTTCAAAATTGAGTATCTTGAGGTTTTGGTATTCTTCAACAACGCCTTGTTGTGCCCTTATTAAGTTCGGGTTAGCACTACCAGTGCGACCTTGACCTTCATAAAAGCTATCCACACTGGCAGTTATACCGACATGATAATCAATGTTTAAGCTTTTAGCACTCTCAGCTAGCTTCACAGTTAAAAAAGGATCTGCCACAGCTGGGTATTCTGTTGGGGCAACATCATTAGCAGCACCTTGCCTTGTCAGCGCACCGGAGCTTATAACAACACTCCCTGCTTTTACATGGTCTTGTATGCTTCCGCACGTTCCTACACGAATGATCGTTGTTATACCAACTTGAACAAGTTCATTCACAATAATAGACAGGCTGGGTGCACCCATACCACTTGTTGCAGAAATAACAGGAGTTTCACCTAAAAAGCCTAAGTAGCTAAACAAGCCTCTGTTTTCTGAGAGCACCTTAACGTCTGATAATTTTGTATCTGCAATGCGCTTAGCTCGAGCTGGATCTCCAGATAAAAAAGCAACTTTGGGTAGCTTTGCACCCAAGTCACTCTGACCAAAACCAATATGATAAAGCTTATCCATAGTTAAAAGCGTACACTTTATTGACACGCTCGAGTATCAGATACTTAGCGTAGAAGTGTTTGTACTTAAATTTTTTTCTACTTTTTAGCGTTCCAACGATTTATCTGAAAAGCAGTAAATGCTGTGACCTTGAGTCAGATCTTATCGGTACTCCTTGAATCAGATGTTAACGGAACACCTTAGGTCATTGAAGCAAAGGTATAGCCTTTTGCATTTAAAACACTGCAACCGTTTTAAATGCCGAACTAGCTGAGTAAAAACGGATGGACTAAGTCGATGCTGTGTTTTACTTGAAAGCTGCTATACTAAGCGAACGTCTTAAGTTAGTTGTGGGCCTGCTATTTTAACTATGACTTGGGTCTTGCTAACTTATTAGAAAGTGCGTGATGTGAACCTTAGTGTTTGAAGGAATGTTTGTCAGCTATTGACACGACCCCTAAATAAATCGTATTCTTTCGTTTGCCGCTCGTAACGCGGGGTGGAGCAGTCTGGTAGCTCGTCGGGCTCATAACCCGAAGGTCATTGGTTCAAATCCAGTCCCCGCAACCAAGTAAAAGCCTCGATTTTTTCGGGGCTTTTTTTATTCATGGAAATGCTTTATCAAGTCCTTTATACTTACGTTAAAGTGTTGATTCTTTGAAACTATCTAAGAATAAATGTGCACATTCCAAAAGAGTTCACTATTGAAAGAAGGCTTTTATGTCTGATCACCTATTAAATACCGAATCAAAAGATACCAAAGCTGCATTTATAGCCATTCTAGGCAAGCCAAACGTTGGTAAATCCACACTGCTGAATACCTTGCTAGGCGTAAAGGTTGCACCTATAAGCCCCAAACCGCAAACTACTCGAAAAGGTGTTAGAGGCATCTATACCGATTATGACTCGAGTACGCAGTTGGTGTTTGTGGATACACCGGGTTTGCATCGTTCTCAAGATGCCCTTGGGGAGTTTATGAACCGTGAGGTTCGTAATGCTGCTATTGATGTGGATGCTATTTTGTGGGTAGCTGATTTGCGTCGCCCTCCCGGTAATGAAGATAAAGATGTAGCGCGTTTGCTTAGTAATATTGAACAAGACATTCCTGTTTATCTTATTGGTAACAAGGTTGATGTTGCGAAGTATCCTGATGAGGCTATTGATTTGTATCGCTCTCTTTTTGAGCCTGCCAGAACCTATATGCTTAGCGCACTTGATGACCCTAAAAGTGTTTATGCTTTAAGGGATGATTTGCTGAAAATTGCGCCTGAAAGCCCTTACTTTTTTCCTGAGAATATTCGTAGTGATCAGTCTCGTGAAACTTGGGCGGGTGAGATTGTCCGTGAGGCTGCCATGATTCACTTGCGGCAAGAAATTCCTTATGCGGTGGCAGTTCAGGTTATAGAGTGGGATGACGCTAAAAATGAGAAGGAACCCATTTATATTAGTGCTGAGATTTGGGTTGAGAAGGCTGGCCATCGCATGATTGCAATTGGTAAGGGTGGCAAGATGATTCGTGAGATTGGTAAAACTGCGCGTAAGCAGCTTGAGGTCTTTTTGAGTCATCAGATTTATCTTAATCTCGAAGTCGTTGTGCATAAGAATTGGCGTGAAGATAGAGAGTCTTTACGTGAGTTAGGTTATGAGAATTAAGCTTTTTAACAATGCGTTCCGAGCAAGTAGCACTAAGAAGTTAAAACCTCATTGCTCCTTGCTCATTGCTTTTTACTAAGCTTATGCCTTTGTTTTGTCGCTGGCGCAAACTTAGTACACTACCCCAAAAGCGTGCCCGAGATGCTCTGACTGGTGTTTATGAATTAGCTAATGCGAAAAAAGAAATTATTTATATTGGTCAGTCTGCCACAGATGTACCTAACCGTATTCGGCAGCATCTTCAAAAAAGTGATTGTATTAAAGACCAAGTGGTTTTTTGGCGTTATGAGTACAGTCGTGTACCGCAAGCCGAAGAAGCCAAGCAAATTGACAGGTTTATTAATAAGTTTAACTGCTTACCCCTATGCAACACCGCAACACCTAAAACACGTAATGCCCTTAAGCGTTACGCAGAAAGAAGTCGCTAACTCAAGTTTAATAGTATTACATTATTCATCTTACACACATAAATCACCTTGTTTGCCCAACTCAGCATGTGATATAACATCATCTGACGAAAAACGTCAAAATTTGTCGATGGAGGGACAAAAACATGCGTAAATTAGTAATTATCCTTATAGCTGCCCTAACCCTAGCTGGCAGCTCAGCCTTCGCCCAAGATGACATGATGGCCAGCCAGCAGTGGTTCGGAGCATCATTCTCAGCCTTCCCAACAGGAATTGTCCTCTACTACGGTCTTAACGACCTTATTGCCCCTGGTTTAGACTTACGTGCCAACCTAAGTGGTGCTACTTTTTTTAATGATGCTTTTGCGGTTACAGGTGGCGCAGATGTACTTTATGACCTCAATTTAGAAACCGACAACGACTTACCTCTAGCTGTTTATGTAGGTGGCGGTCTTGGTGTTGGTCTCAGTGTTGGTTCAGAAATTGGTGCATCTTTTAGTGCACGTGCCCTAGCTGGTGCTGAATTTATGCTTACAGACGCTTTTGGTGTCTTCGGTGAAGTACAAGTTGGTTTAGGCCTTCCTGTAGTATTTCAACCAGGTGTTGTTATAGGTTTAAACTACCACTTCTAAGCAAACCTTATAAATAAACAAAGCTCGAGTTTTAAACTCGAGCTTTGTTTTGCTTTTTTAGCTTTACTTGGTGCATACTTAAATTATGAAAATCTTGCTGGCTAGTATTCTTTTGTTTGCTTTTGCTTTTGCTCAACCTGATACTGAAACTAACTATGACGCTTACGCGGGTGGGCATATTAGTACGATTTATGTCTTACCTGTTTTTGGTGGGCATGTTGGTGCTAAGAATCTACTGGCAGATAACATAGGGGTTCGTTTTGATCTTGAAACGGTTTTGCCGCTTAGCTTCATTGCGGGTGTTCCGCCCACCGTTTTTGGTGCTGGTCTAAACGCCATGTATCATTTTGATTCAGATACTCAGTTTAGTACTTATTTAGGGGCTGGTCCTAGGGCTTTTTTTGGGTTTGACCCAAATGGTGGGGGCGGTGGTGCTTTTTTTGGCGTTGGTGCAATAGCAGGTTTTGAACTTGAGCTTGACAGTCTTGGGCTTTACTTTGAGTTTGAGGCAGATTCTTTTTTTACTGGACCCAGTATCTTTGTTCCTGTTTGGCGAATTGGCTTAAACTTTCCTTTTTAGGCACATAAGTAAAGCACGCGGTTTATGGCGTCAAATTGTTTTTCTTGGTGTAAGCCACGTTTTTTAATGCTAAAGCCTACAGGATAGCGGGTGACTTCGACACTGTAAGGCAGGTTTTTAAGGCCTCTTGCATCGTAATCTAGACTTTCTTTTTCAAAAATAATTTGAATGTCAGTCATGTGTTCTTTTATGCTGATTGCGCCTTTGTCACTCGCCAGTAAACGTAATTTTGCCAAGTCAATAAACGCTTTTACCTCTGCAGGTATAGGGCCGTAACGCTCTCGCATTTCTTTAGCAACATGCGTTACTTTAGCTAGGCTTGTAGTTTCGCTAAGACGCCCGTAGTACTCAATTCGCATATCATCACTTGTTATATAACTCGGGCTTATACGTGCGTCAAGACTTATATCTATAGAAGCGAAAACTCGTCCTTCTGCTATTTTTTCACCTTTAAGTTTAGCGATTTCTTCAGCCAGCATTTCAGTGTAAACTTCGAGACTAACAGCAGCTATTTGTCCGTGTTGCTCAGGGCCAAGCAAATTACCAACACCGCGTATTTCCATATCTTTTTCTGCCAGTAAATGCCCACTACCAAGATCATTTAGTTCAGCAATTGCGTAGAGCCTACGTTGTGCTTGTTCTGTTATACGGCCAGGGTAAAACAGATGCGCCCACGCTTCCGTTTGCCTACGACCCACTCGACCTCTAAGCTGATACAGTTGCGCAAGCCCAAGCTTATCTGCCCGTTCAATAATAAGGGTATTTGCACCCGTAATGTCTAAGCCTGACTCAACAATGGTAGTGGCTAACAAAATATCAAACGCGCCCTCTTCAAAGCCCGTCATAATCGCTTCAAGATCATCTGCTGCCATTTGCCCATGCGCCACACCAATACGCGCTTCAGGAACCAATTGCTGCAAGGTCTTAGCACGCATGCCCATAGAACCCACACGATCATGAATATAAAAGATTTTTCCACCACGCTCGAGTTCAAACATAATGGCTTCTCTGGCAGCTAAGGCTTCATAGGGTTGCAGCAGCGTTTGTATGGGTTTGCGACCAGATGGGGGTGTCATTATTTGTGAAACGTCACGTAAGCCCACTAAGCTCATATAGAGCGTTCTAGGAATAGGTGTTGCAGATAGTGATAAGACATCTAGGTTAGCTTGCAGAGCTTTCATTTTTTCTTTTTGAGCTACCCCAAAACGATGTTCTTCATCTATGATGAGTAAGCCTAAATCTTTAAATTTAATGCTTTCATTGAGCAAGCGGTGAGTACCAATAATAATATCAACACTGCCCTCTTTTATACCTTTTATAATCTCACGTGCATCTTTATCATTTACAAAACGCGAAAGCATCTCTATGCGCACAGGAATACCTTCAAAGCGTTCCTTAAAAGTTTCAAAATGCTGACGGCTTAATACCGTGGTGGGTACTAAAAGTGCAACTTGCTTACCATTGCCAACAGCTCGGTGGGCACTTCGCACCGCAACTTCCGTTTTACCAAAGCCAACATCACCAGAAATGAGCCTATCCATAGGTACATCTCTAGCCATATCAGCCCAGACAGCATCTATTGCTTCAGCTTGATCTTTGGTTAAAACAAACGGGCAATTCGCCTGTATAAGCGGGTCCCAATCAGCAATTGCTGGCATACTGACACCCTCAGCCACCTGCCGCGCAGCATAGGTCTTAATAAGTTCAGCAGCAAGCGCTTGAGCATTAATGCGAGCACGCTCTCGTGCCCTCGCCCATTCATTGGTACCTAAAGTAGATAAACGAGGCGGGTCATCTGTCGTACCCGGATGCCGCCTTAAGAGCGGCAAGAATTCAACAGGCAAGTAAAGCTTACCCTCACCTGCAAATTGCATCATCAAATAATCACGCGTAACACCCAAAACCTGCCTAGGCTCGAGTCCCATAAACCGTGCTATGCCATGATCTGGGTGAATAAGATAATCACCAATAGTAAGTTGAACTGCGTCATGAACACGTTTACCTGGTGTTTTTTTAAGTTTACGTGCACCTTGAGCACCGTACAGAAGCTCTTCCGTTAAGATTATTTCTTTAGCTTCGCTATCCCTAAAGCCCCCTTTTGCATTTGGGGCAATAACCAAACCAAGCTCAGCAGCGTGAAAACGCACTGTATTATGAAAATGCGCTTCTAAATCATCAACTATTTTTTCTTTTAAGTAGCGTCCAGTGCGTTCAAACTTCAAAAGCAAAGTCACACTATAACCATCTTGCAGCCAAATATCTAAATCATTATGAAAATCAGCTAGCCGCCCACGGTAATACCCTAAGGTATCAACAGGCAGACTTTCTTCACTTAACTCGAGTGGGTCACGTCCAAACGAAGTGAGCTCTTTATTAGCTAAAAACTGCCATAACCAAGTAGCTGCGTCTTCACCCACATCACCCGCAAACAATTCAGAAGTATCTAAAAAAACATGCCCCTCAAGATGCTCAATCAGCTTGCTATCCCAAGCATCATCCTGAATATCCGTATCAAAACGAGGTGCCAGCACAAAAGACTCGAGCCATAGCCCTGCTTTAGCTTCTTGCTTACGTTCCATACGATCAAGCTCATCGCCAAAAAACTCGAGTCTTAAACTATCTTCGGGGTCTTCTTCATCAAAAAACAAGGTGATGGTGTCACCCAGTACACTAAAGCCGGGTTGCGCGTCGCGTTCATAGCCATAATTAATAAAGGTTTCTAGCAGGGTTTCACGGGGATAGTCTTTGGTTAGTTCAAAACTAAGCGCATAAGCATGCGGGTTTTTAGGAAAGGGTCGAAAGGCATGCTCTAAAGAAATAACAACCTTGTCGAACTTATCATGCCAATTCGTAATATCCGGATTTAAAGAATGTGGCACCCCAAACGCACCCGTATCTTGAAAAAGCTCGAGTCTATCTTGAGTACATATGAGTACCGCTGGACCTTCGTGTCTTGCAAACATAGCAAGCCTCGCTACAGCGGCTAAACCAAGCAAACGCCTGGCCTTTGTTTTCTGGGTTTCTAGAGCAAAATCAGTCATAAAAAGACTAATTATCATACTGCGTATAGGCTTTAGAGCTTAACGATTGTCTTACAGTGTTTTTACTAAGCCAACATTCAACTCGTCAACTAGGCAAATTTTGTAAGAGGAGAAAAACGCCTCACCCAAAAAACGCCAAAGTTTGCAGAAATAGCGACACTCGAGTTTTTATTTAAGCCTTTTCTATCTCATTTGCTTGCGGTGTTTTTATTGTTCAGTTTAATGCCGGTCTAAGGATTCCGTTGCTTATCTCGCTGGAATTATGGCTAGCGTGCAGCGAGATGTACATATTAATTTTCCGTCTTCATCTTTTATCTCTATAGACCAAACATGGGTATTGCGGCCTTTATGAATGGGGGTTGCAATGGCTGTAACAAGACCGTCTCGTTTGCTTCTTAGGTGATTGGCATTTATTTCTATACCTACTGCGCGGTGGGTGCTTAAGTCTATGTTCATGGCTGCTCCGACACTAGCAGCACTTTCTGCTAAAACAACACTGGCGCCGCCATGTAAAAGACCAAAAGGTTGATGCACTTTAGGACCAACGGTCATTGTGGCAACAACTTTATCTTTGCTTACTTCTTTCATTTCTATACCTAAGGACTCATGAATTGTGTTCTCTGAAGTCATTACACTTATATCTGTCATGCTGTAAGCTTGTCATTTTAATCTTAAGGCATTGGTAGGCATAAAGACAATCTACTAAGCTTAAACTTTTATACTTCATTTTTTATTTCCATAGCGCAGTTTTTGAGTTAAACACAGTATCGACTTATCATACTAAACTGCTTAGAAAGTGTCATAAGACTGAGTGGGTCAGAGCGTACTCCCCTAGGTCGGAATTATAAAGTCTTACGACATTTATAATTCAGCTTAGTATCAGATTTGTTTTTACTCTCCTAATTCGACATCTAAAACGCTTAGCTTAGTTTAAATAAAAGCTACTGTATTTTTAACGTAAGGCCAACCATTAGTCTGTGTATCTCTTCAAAACTTTATTTAGATTAGTATTAGTTGAAGTGAACAAATGGTCTGCATAACTCCTTTAAGAAACGTTAAACTCAAAAAAGATGCTGTATAAAAACAGCAAGCGAATAAGCTGGGTAGAGGGCAGATTAATGTTACAGACAAAGCAGCAGGTGTTTTTTGGTTTAGCTGCCACCTTTTCAGTCTCATTTTTTCAACATACCAATGCCCAACAAGGTTTTAAAATGACTAAGAAAACCGTAAACCCCTACCTTGATTCACGACTTAAGGGATATCTATGAAACAACAGTCTGGCGCACTTGTCATTTCACTTGACTTCGAACTTCATTGGGGTGTACGAGATCA
>CAYGTA010000051.1:0-16053 GCA_964352605.1 uncultured bacterium
CTCTCTTGAAACTCGAGCTTTTCTGTTATGGCTAGAGTGAGAAAATACTTGGTATTTTCCCAGCTTGCCTCTATGAGTTCTATTGATTCATCTTCAAAAACTTCTTGGAATAATGTCGGTAACCCTAAAACATGGTTTCTTTCACCAATAAGACTAAATCGGGTTAAGTCGGTTTTGCGTCTTGCCTTATGAAAAAGTACTTCTACTGAAGCCTCTTCACTAAGCCTTTGAACTTCTTCTTTGACAATGAATGCACGATCTATCATAATTCAAACTTCACTTTGAACCACTCGAGCTATTCTTGCCATTGGCATTTTCACATAGTTTGCCATATGTGCAAAATGCACACAATTAGTAGAGCCATTTAGGCTTCGGTGTGGTGGTCTATTCATTTGCTTAACTCCTTAACGAAGTTATATCTTCATAAAGTATAGCTTAAAAGCAGCGAAACTCGAGTTTTACAAGGTGTTTTTGGGGTTTATTTGATTTTTAGCTCAATCCCAATTAAGCGAGTTTCTCCTATCATTTGTCATTATTTTTATCTAATATTGCATTGACAAGTTTAGAGATTTACTCATAAAGCCATTAGAATTAGGCTTAGGCACATCTTTTCTGCTTATTTGGTAATTAGTGCACAGCAAGCACCCTACCTTCTCAAGGTAAACTTAGTCGTGGCACAAAGCAGAGGTAAACGCAGTTCTAAATCAAAAAATAATGCTTTTGATATTGAAGCAGTTGGTCTTGTTTTTCTTATTATTGGTAGTTTTTTACTGGCCATGCTAGTTCCACAGTTCCCCTCAGGTGACTGGGGTGAACGTGTTCGCAATATTTTTCTTGGCAACATTGGTTGGGGAAGTTACTTTTTACCGTGGCCTTTAATTTACTATGGTGGCCTTTTACTTATTGGTCGTAATCCTAAACAAATGATTAAGCGAAGTTTGGCTTATTTTACTACCGCTTATGGCCTCTGGTGCGTACTCATGCTCGCTCGGCCTGCTTTAACGGGCGCTGTTGGAGAAGATTTAAAAGCTTCGTTAACCGGCGTTATTGGATGGTTAGCTTATTTGCCTGCCTTATTCATTATTAGTTTAGGCTTGGACGCCTTTAGAAATTCACCTTTGGGCTTTAGTGCTAGGGAGCTTTTAAGAAAAACAATTCGGGGTACGCAAGATGCCACAGAGGCAGCCCTCTTAGAACGTAAAAAGCTTAAAGAACGTGCTGCCTTAAGTGCTGACATTTCCAATGCAAGGACCAGTCTAAACGCAATAGATGAAGACTTAAAAGCTTTAAATCATATGTATGCAGGTAACGGTGAGTTAGGTACTTGGCGTGCAGAAATCAGTTTGCATCTTAAAAACTTAAAGAAACTCGATCAGCTAAAACTAAAAGATGCTCAGACAGATATGAAACGCTGGAAAACGAATATTGCTAGTTTCACAAGAGACCGAGCTGAAGATTTAAAAACCATTTTAAATACCGAAGGTATCACCATATTTCATACTTGGAGTAGTGACATTGATGACACACTTAAAGAGGCGGTTTCTCCCAATTGTAAGACCGCTAAACCTTTAGATACCATTAGACAAGTGTTAGCCGTTGATGCGTTAGGGCTAGCAGAGCGCTACAAGCACCTTTGTAAAACACGTGACAAAACAGTTGCAGAAATAAAAAGCCTTAATGCACGCCAACTTTTAAAAGCTCACGAAGCCCACAAGGAACGCTTAAAAAGCTATTCGCAGCTCTCAACTGCCATGAACCGCTTAGAGAAAGAATCCAATTTACTCGAGCCGTGGCGCATCTTTGTTTCAACGTTGGAACAAAAACTAGTTCAGTACCCAGATGCGGAACAGTTCAAAGACCTAGATAGCTTAGCCGCAAAAGAGCTCACTAAATTAGGACGAAAAGCTTTACTCGAGTATGAAGGTTGGGATTCGGCTTTAATTTCAGCTGAGAAAGATGTTCTGGATAATCTTCCGAACGCAATTAATCTTAATGATTCTTGGGAGCGCAGTGACAGTTTTGATTTTCAGGCTGAATCTCGGGCTGGTCATGCCTTCGAGAAACTCAATCTTGATGCCTTTGAAGACGCACAGGCTGAGTCTTGGTCAACAAATGAGGCTGATACTAGCAAAATGCCTACTACTAACGTTCCCTTTTTACAACAACCCCTACCTGATGTTTCTGGCGTTTCGCCATTGTCACGCTATGCTGAACAAGAAAAACTGTTTGCTTACGCTGCTGAAAAAGCGCATTATGCTGTAGAAGAATTTAAACTACTTAATGATGATGAGCCTGCTGAAGTTGGTGGCATTCCAATTCAATTACCAAGTTTTGATTTGCTTGATGAAATAAGTGTAACGCAAGAAAACCCAGAGACTTTAAGAGCTGAAGTAAGAGCTCGAGTGCGCAAAATTGATGAGACCTTGGCTAACTTTAAACTCGAGGGTCGTGTGGTCTCCTCTGTTCGTGGGCCAACCGTAACCCGTTTTGAGGTTGAGCCAGCACCGGGTGAGAAAATTAGTAGGTTTGCTAATTTGTCAGATGATTTGGCGCTTGCTATGGCAGTAGGTAGCGTCCGTATTGAAGCGCCCATTCCCGGTAAAAGTGTTATTGGTTTAGAGGTCCCAAACGAAAGACGTGACCTTATTCAGTTTCGTGAGGCTGTTGGTTCAGATGCTTTTCGTAAAAGCAAAGCTAGATTGCCTATTTTGTTAGGTAAAAGTATTGATGGTGAAATGAAGGTGGGCGATCTTGCCAAAATGCCTCATTTGCTCATTGCTGGCTCGACAGGATCTGGTAAATCTGTTGCTGTTAATACCATTGTGAGCAGTTTATTATTTAAGTTTTTACCTACCGAATTACGCTTTTTAATGATTGATCCTAAAATGGTTGAGTTAACGCCTTATGACGGCATTCCTCACTTGTTACAGCCTGTTGTTACAAACCCTAATGACGCTGCGGGAGTACTTATGGGCGCAGTTGCGCACATGGAACGCCGCTACAAAATGATGAGCAAAATTGGTGCTAAGACAATTGATCAATATAATGAAAAAGCGCGTAATTTAGATATGTCTGAATTGCCTGTCATTGTCATCATAATTGATGAGCTTGCTGACCTTATGATTACTAGTAAAAATGAGGTTGAGAGTGCCATTATGCGGCTTGCTCAAATGGCACGTGCTACAGGGATGCACTTAATTTTGGCAACGCAGCGACCCAGTGTTGACATATTGACATCCTTAATTAAGGTAAACGTGCCTGCTCGAGTGGCCTTTGCCGTGTCTTCTGGTCATGACTCACGCACTATTTTAGACAGCATGGGCGCAGAACGTTTAATTGGCTCTGGTGACATGCTTATGTCACAACCGGGCATGGTCAAACCACAACGCCTACAAGGGCCCTATATTAATGAAGCAACTGAACTTGTGAATGTGCCTAATTTCTTAAGAAGGCAATTCTTTGAAGATGAGTTTGTTGAAGCATATGGCAGTGACTTTGACCCACCAAGCATAGATGATAGTGATGCTAACGGTTATGTTGACTGGAATGACGAAAAGCTAAAAGTTGCTGCAGAACTTGTTATAAATGAAGGGCAAGCAAGTGTGTCTCGTTTGCAAAGACGCTTGCAAATAGGGCACGCTCGAGCTGGCAAACTCATGGATTCCCTTGAGGCTTTAGCTGTGGTTGGACCTCATCAGGGCAGTAAACCAAGAGAAGTTTTGGTTGAAATGACCGAATTGCCTAATATCTTTGGTTCTTAATTTTCATAGTTCAGAATCTCCGTAACGCTCCAGCATAAATATGGCTAAGCCTGTTATGACCATAAGGATTGTCGCTAACGCTAATGCCGCTGCGTAACTTTGCTCACCGGGTCGTGAAAGCCTGTCAAATATAGCAATAGGCAAGGTTGCAAATTTACTGTTTTGCAAGGTAAGGGTGGCAGCAAATTCCCCCATAGAAACAGCAAACGCAAAACTAGCTGCCGTTATAAAGCTTGGTAGTAATAAGGGCAGCTCAATCTGTCTTAATTGCCGAAAAGCAGTTGCACCTAGCGTCTGCGCTGCTTGTTCATAAGACTTAGGCATACTTCTTAAAGCCGGCAATAAGCTTCTTGTTACAAACGGAAAAGCAATAACTGTATGCGTTAAACTAATGCCCCACAAGCTCGTTCTTAAGTCAGGAAATGCCAGTAAGTAACCTAAGCCTAAAGTGACAGCACTGATAGATAGAGGCAGCAAGCTAGCCTGATCAAGCCAGCGCCATCCTGCTTTTACAACTGCATAAGCAAAACAAAAACCCACAAAGAGCGAGAAAGTCATACTTATAAACGCAAACCTTAAAGAATTCGTTAAAGCAGTAGACAAACTACTAAAACCAATCGTTCGAGGAGACTCGAGTGCGTAGCGAAAACTATCTAAAGAAAAACTACCCGTGTGAAAAAACGTTTGGTAAAGCAAGATGAGTAAGGGTGAAAGTAACAGCAAACTTGTAAACGCAAGGTGAGCATATAGCAGAAAAGCAACAAAACCACGGGGTTGCTTTTGAGCTTGCCTTTTTGTTTTTAAGGTAACACTTAGCTTTGCTTGCAGACGTGTATAAATAAAAGAAATTGCCAGAATAAAAAGCAGTTGCAAAACAACCAAATAAGAAGCTGAACTAAGCTCGAGTAATCTTGAACTTAGTGTGTAAATCCAGACTTCGAGCGTAGCAAACTGTGCAGCAGGTGCTAAAATCAAAATAACCCCAAAGGAGCTAAAACAAAAGATAAATACCAGCGTGGCTGCTGCGAAAATCGCAGGTAAGGCTAAGGGCAGCGTAATTTGAAAAAGGGTTTGCATTCGGCTTGCGCCAAGCATGCGAGCTGCTTCGTAAACCTGCGTCGCTTGCGCTTCTAAAAAGCCACTCACCATGCGCACTACAATGGCATAGTTATAAAAAACGTGAGCAAGTAATATAATCCAGATGCTGTTTTTTAAGTCAATTGGAATAAGCCCATTTGCGCCAACAAAACTTAAAAAGGCAATGGCAACCACCACGGTAGGCATAACAAAAGGAATAAGAAAAAGGCTTCTAAGGAACTGTTTACCCCAAAACCTGTAGCGTGAAAACAAAATAGCAGTTGGCAAGGCAAGCACAACAGTAACTAAAGTAGAAGCCAACGCTTGAAAGAGCGTGAAGCCTAAACGCTCATAATAAAAACCATTTTTCACAGTCCTTAAAAGCTCAGTCGGGTCTTCAAAACTACGCAGCAAGATAATGACTAAAGGATAAAACACAAAAACAAGCAGAAAGCCAATCGCTAAAAAGCCAAACACTCGAGCTAACTGCTTTTCATTCACGTTGCAGAGTATAACCATGATTGAATTGATAGTTTGAGTTACTCAGCATTGAAATACTCGAATTAATTATTGTCACGCATAATATTTTCCAATATCTGTTCCATTTTGCAGTTCGAAGAAACATTGCACCAGCAACTGAGTTGCTTTGTTTTTACTCCCCTAGGATTCAGAGAGTCTAGGTTCAGTGGTCGCATGAATGCTTTGATGGTGCATGCATTCGTGGAAAGGCTTATTAATTTGAACTTATGCGTTAGGCATCATCCTTTAAGCTTAAGTTATACCCTTATTTGTGACTACGGTTAGATTCGTCATTGTCATTAATTGAACCTTGAACCTCAAGACACAGCAAAGAATACTGCGTCTAAAGACAGAAGCAACACTAAAAATTCTTAGCTTGACGGCTATACTTCCTCTCATGACAAAAACGGCATCTACAGCAATTTCATTTAAAACGCTGCCCAATGGCCTTCGCGTTGTGCATGAACACATGCCTTGGCTTTCTTCGGTGAGCTTTAGTATTTTGATTCCTTTTGGTGCAACCATTGACCCAAAAGGCTATGAAGGTAGCGCAACCGTGCTAGCAGACTGGCTTTACCGCGGTACAACAAAGCTTAGCTCTCGCGACTTGAGTGACAAAATTGATGACCTTGGTTTAAGACGTGGTGGCGGATCAGGTAAAGAGTACAGTAGTTTTTCGGGTTCCCTCTTAGCATCTAGCTTTAAAGAAAGCTTAGAGCTTTACGCAAGCATGCTTCAAGAAGCAAGCTTTGAAGAGCAAGAATTTAACAACGCGCGCACCCTTGCTCAGCAAGAATTAGCCTCTCTGGCAGACAGCCCAAGCCAGCAACTTTTTGAAACCCTAAGTAAACGCTACTTTAACTCGAGTCATGGCAATAGTAGTTACGGGACTGAGGCGGGACTAAAGGCTTTAACACCTGAAGCCGTTAAAGCCTTTGCGGTTAAAAGCATGAGTTCCCAAGGGGCAATTTTTAGTGTTGCAGGAGGGGTTACTTGGACTGAAGTCTTAGATGCAGCTCAAAAGCTTTTCGCTGAAAGTCAAAACACTGTCACGCCGGTCCCCGAGGTGAGCATTTCAAAGCCTTTACAAGAACACATTCAAGAAGACAGTACCCAAACCCAAATTGGTCTAGCTTACCAAAGCGTTGCACCGGGTGAAGCAGGCTGGTACGAGCAAGCAATTTGCACCAGTGTACTAAGTGGTGGCATGGGCGCAAGATTGTTTAGTGAAGTACGTGAAAAACGAGGCTTGGTGTACTCCGTTTATGCAGGTAATCGTGCGTTAAAAGGGTTTGGCTACACGCTTGCCTATGCAGGTACCACACCAGAACGAGCTGATGAAACCCTAGAGGTTTTACTGCATGAGTTAAGACGACTTGCTCAAGGCATAGACCAAGATGAACTCGAGCGTGCTCGTACCGGTTTATTATCTTCGTTGGTTATGCAAGGTGAATCAAGTGGCTCTAGGGCGTCATCTTTAGCTCGAGATATATTTTTGTTGGGTGAACCTAGAGAGATTAGTAGCGTCAAAGATGCCTTACTGGCTTTATCGTTAGAGCAGGTAAATAGCTTTTTAGCAGCTAGTTACGCACCTAAATTTACTGTTTTGAGTTTAGGGCCTAAAGCTTTAAAAGAGGTTGCACTATGAGTTTGGTTTTTCAAAAGAAAGTTTTTGCAAATGGCTTAACCATAATTGGTGAGCATAATCCGCAGGCGCAAAGCTTTGCAGCAGGTTACTTTGTCAACACAGGTTCACGCGATGAAAGTAGTGATGTTGCTGGCGTATCTCACTTTTTGGAACACATGATGTTTAAAGGTACCCAACGTAGAAGTGCTGAAGACATTAACCGCGAGTTTGATGAATTGGGCGCTAACAACAATGCTTATACGAATTCTGAACGCACCGTTTATTATGGCGCTGTTGTGGCTGAGCGTGGCCCTGAACTTGTTGACCTTTTGACTGACATGATGCGTCCAAGCTTAAAACAAGCTGACTTTGACATGGAGAAAAAAGTCATTCTTGAAGAAATTGCCATGTATGAAGACAGACCCGACTTTAAAGTGTTTGAACTAGCAAACGAAAAGTTTTTTAACAAGCACCCTTTAGGCAACTCGGTTTTGGGTAGTACTCAATCAATCAGCGCTTTAAGTCGAGATCAAATGCAAACTTATTTCACAAAACGATACGCTCCTAACAACATGGTACTTAGCCTTGCCGGCAACTACAACTGGGATAAAATGATAGCAGTTGTTGAAAGCCTAACGGAAACTTGGCTGGCCCAGGAGAGCCCACGCAGTTACCCAGAGGCAAGTTTCCTTAAAGGTGCGCAGTTCTTGCAAGATCCGAAGCTTAAACGCTCTCACGTTGCCTTTTTTGCACCCGGACTAAGTGCACAAAATGAAGATCGTTTTGCAGCATCCCTCTTAGCAAACTGTATTGGTGACGGCTCGAGTAGTCGCTTGTACTGGGCGTTAATTGATAAAGGTCTTGCTGACAGTGCTTATCTTTATCATGACAGTAGTGACGGCATTGGTAGTTATTCTGGCTATCTATCATCTGCGCCTGAGCAGTTAGAAGAAGTCAAAGCCATTTACAATGATGTGCTTTTAGAAGTTGAGAAGGAGGGTCTAAGTGAAGAAGAGTGGGAACGCAGTAAAAGAAAAGTTGCAACCAGCTTAACGTTAAGAGCAGAAACCCCTTACGGTAGACTTATGGCTTTGGGTAGCAGTTACTTGTACTCAAAAGACTACCTTGCAACCCCAGACCTCATTGCGAAGCTCTTTGCCACAAAGCTAAAAACTGCACATTTGCTACTCGAGCGTAAACCTTTTTCTAATATGTACAGTTATTCGCTAAGCCCCGTCTAAAAGGGTGCTAGCTTTTCTCATGTATGAGTTCAAAGCTAGTTCAAAAGATTATATGCATAGGCAAGCTTAGTGTCTTATTTTGTTCGCTAAGCTTGCTGTTGATTTCTTGTAACTCTATATCTAAAGACCTTAAACCAAACTTTCTATTTATCATGACAGATGATCAGTCTTGGATTCACACTTCTAAGGCTGGCTACCCCCTTATTGCGACGCCTAATTTTGATCGATTAGCCAATGAGGGGCTTTATTTTGAGAATGCCTTTGTGTCTGCTCCTTCTTGCACACCTTCCCGCTCTGCTGTTCTTACAGGTCAGCACTTTTGGCGCTTAGAATCTGGTGCCCTTCTTTTAGGTGACTATCCTGACGGAGAACTGACTTACCAGCAATTATTAGCAGCGGCTGGCTACAAAACAGGTTATACCGGTAAAGGCTGGGGACCGGGCAACATTGCGCCTAAAAGTAGCGATATCATAGGAAGACCTTATTTCAACTACAGCACCGCTGTTGAAGAGCATTATAGTCCTGTAGATTTAAGCGCAAACTTTGAAGATTTTTTAAATGACGCAAATGATGCTCCTTTTTCCTTTTGGATAGGATCAGTAGATCCTCATCGGCCCTATAATAGTGAGGCTCAAAACCGCTTTAGTAACGAAGAAAGCCTCAAGCATATTCCTGATTTTTTACCAAAGAATAATCGGGTCAAAGCTGAGCTTTCTGCTTATTTAGATGAAATAGAACACTTTGATGTTGACTTAGGCAAAATAATAGACGTGCTAGAACGCAGCGGAAAATTAGAAAATACTGTCATTGTAGTCAGTTCAGACAATGGCATGCCATTTTCAAGAGCAAAAACAAATAATTATAATTATGGTGTTCAAGTTCCCTTCGCTATTTATTGGCCAAAACAAAAGCAAAAAGCAGTTGATATTCCTGATTTTGTAAGCCTTACCGATATTGCACCAACCTTCTTAGATTTGGCTAACATCGACATTCCTGAAACTATGACCGGGCAAAGCCTAAAACCCTACTTACTTAATCAGCCAAATCTAATTCAAAACCAAAACCGCACTCGAGCTTTTACAGGCTATGAGCGTCATGCACCTAATATTAGGGGTGGTGACAATAACTTAACTTACCCTAGGCGCGCTATTCACACGTCAGAGTTTGCTTTGATTAAGAATTTTTTACCCGATAGGTGGCCATCTGGTGATGAACCTAGTTTTGTCGAAGCGTACGTTTACCTACTGAGAGAAAGCTCAAACGTGACACTCGAGCCTTATTTTTCTTTGGCGACGGCAAAAAGGCCTGAGTTTGAACTTTATGACCTTGAAACTGACCCGTATCAGTTGACAAATTTGGCTTATGATGCTGACTATAGTGACATTCTTTTGGATTTAGAAGCTGAGTTAATGACAGAATTAGTAAGGACTGATGACCCCATTTTAATCAATCCAAGCTATTTTGAGCAGTTCTGATAAGCTGTCTTTAAAGAGCTCATGAAGTTTCCCACAGGATTTTCATAACTTGTCAACGTAAACTACGGCAATGAACGTTTTTTCCAGCCCTTACAGTTTATTTAGACGACTCTTCATTCTTATTTATGTGTTGACTTTTGCTACCGTTACTGCTCATGCGCAGTCCTTTGCTAATTTTACGGTCATACCTACGGGCGATCAAATTTATGACCTAGCAACCAGTACCACCGATTTACCTCAAGGTGGCAGCATTATTGATCAGACTAACAAATTGAATTTAAGTGCCAACACAATGAAGTACCAAGAAGGTGTATTTATAAACGCCACGGGTGCTTACCTTGAAGGCGAATTTGGCTCATTAACTACCCCCAATTTAAGATTTGATCTGGCTAATCAGCTCTTATCTACCGACACACTCGAGCTGAGTTACAGAAATTTGGTTGTTACAGCCACGACTATGAGTTTATATACGCGTCCGAGCATTGCCAGATTAGAAGGTAATGTCATAAGTACTAACCCTAGTTTTGAAGCGAGTGGTTTGGTTATTAATCTAAAAACGGGCTTTGCTTTTTTACTAAGTCCTTTTGAATATCAAAATGGTCCTTTAGCCTTAAGGCAAGAAACTCCGGGGCGTAATTTGCAGTTAAGCCCTGTTGCCCAAGGTGATGGCACCATTGTTTACCAAGCAACAAGCGTTATTGACCCTGCACTGCTAGAAAGTTTTGGGCCCTACTTAAACCCCTAAACGTGCCTAGATTTTTTCTTAGTTTAATTATCCTGCTAAGCTCGAGTGCTTTAGCTTTGAGTTGCGAGGCGCTTGAAGGGGCATTTGAGATACCTTTAGAGGGGCTAGGAAGCCTATTTATTGGTGATCTTGATTCTATACAAGATCTTAATTCAAATGATTCGAGTCAAAGTATTCGTTTGTTTAACGGTGTTTGTTTGGTTGCTACAGAAGGCTGGCAACTCGAGTCTGAGATTATCATCATTCGTATTCAGGAGTTTGGGTTTTCGGTTTCAGCTACAGATATTCAGGCAAATGTTTTTGGTTGGACCTTGCATGCAGAAAGATTAGAAGCTTCCCCTGAGCAGTTAAGTTTGTTTACATTAGATTTAGAGAGTGACTTAGTTTCGGGTTTTGCAGCAGAAGCCCGATTTAATCTTGAAACGAGTGCCATTAGCTTTAGAGATATTTTTGCGCAGACAAACAGCTTAAGTGTTAAAGGTGATTCCGCTGAAGTTTTTGAGGAAACCCTGATTTTTAAGAATGCTGTGGCAAGCACATGTACCTGTGCCGACCCTTTTTATAGTTTGAGTGCCACTGTTGCTACCTATGATTACATCACTGAAACCTTATCTCTGGATAATGGAAAATTAAATATAAGTGGTCTAGAATTTGTGATTGGTGACCAGGTTTTTTCTGAAGATAATTTCGCTGACTTTCGCATTCCTTTTGAAATTGCTTATACCGAAGATAGCTCGAGTTCTAGGGGTACGGGTTTAGGTATTCGTGTTCCCAAACTTAATCTTAGTGAGCAAGCTTGGCTCGAGTTGGCTGTTTTGGGCTTAGATAATGATTTTGACTGGCAAGCCGTTTTTTTGGCGCACTATAAGACTGATGCTTTGTCAGTGGTTGCGGGTCGAAATAGTTTTGGACCGCAGTTAGATGTGGTCATGAAGCAAAACTTGAATTCTTGGTTAGCCTTGGAACTTGCAACTTTTAACAAGCATTGGCTGGAGCAGGACTTTTTGCATGACCTTCGGCTTAGCCTAAGTGCCTCTAAAGCTGTTGACTTTCTTAATACCCTCAATGTGAGCTTACGAGCAGAAGCTTTTCTAGCTGCTTCACATCAAATTTTAAATGCTAATGCTAAGCCTGAAGCTATTTTTTCTACCCGTCAGGGTGCTGAGTTTAAAGTTAGTTACCGGACTGCTACTACAGATTGGGGTCAACTAAGTGGTAGCCTAAGTGCTAAAGGCACACATTATTTAGCTTATAACGAAACCCAATATGGTCTTATTTTCAGTAATCAATATTCAAAAGCTTTTACCAAAAACCATGTCTTCAGACTTAACAGTAGCCAAATTTGGACCAATGCCGCTTCTCCTTTTGGTACAACGTTAGATAAACTAAGCCCTAAGCAGGGTTTTGACTTTAGTTTTTCAGGAAAGAATAGTTTAGCGAATAATCTAAACATGAGTTATAGCGCGTCAAGTACCTTTGATTTTTTAAAAGAAGCAAGTGCTTGGCGAAACTTAGAAAAGCTTTCACTTTCTAGTCGTTTAGATTGGCAGCAACAAGAGCTACTAATCTCAGCTTACTTAAGAAGCGAATTAGCAGCCCTTTTAAATAACAGTTTAAGCTCGAGTTCTCACGGCTATTTTGAGACTGGGGTAAGCTTTTCTCGTCCTAATTCTGGACCTTCGCCTTTATCAAGTTTAGATGATTGGCTTTTTAATACGAGCTACCGTTGGGATTTAATCACGGGTGAGCCAAGTAAATTAGAGCTTAGTTCCGTTTTGCCTTTTGAAATAGGTGATTTAGCTTTAAGTCCTTTTATTGCAGTTGATTTCTTAGCAAGTTTTGAAGGTGATTTACCACGTGTCTCTGGGCATGGTCTTTCTGGTACGCTTAGCACCTGTTGTGGCATTATTGATTTTGCTTATAGGCAAAGCAATAATTCGTTTCTTACAGAATTTGCAGTGAGGTTTGAGTAATCAGATTTTCTATTTTAAATGCAGTTTTGACAGATTTTTGGGTTAATCTATGAAAAAGCTTGATCGATATTTACTTAGGCAAGCCCTTGGCCCTTTGCTTTTTGGCTTGATTATCTACAGTGGTCTTGCAGTTATTAGTACAACGCTACCTCGCTTGCAGTGGGTTGTTGGTACCCCCATCTTTTCTCTTTTAGGCTGGCTTGCCTTGCAATTACCCACTGCTTTGGTTCAAACCTTACCCGTTGCTATGGTTTTAGCTGTCATATTGACCTTTGGTCGTTTGGCCACCAACAACGAGCTACAAGCTGTGCAGTCTGGCGGTGTATCCATAGTCAGAATGGCACTCATCTTTGTTTATTTAGGAGCAGGTCTAACAGCTACTGCGCTTATAATAAATGAACGTGTCTTACCTATAACTAACGCTCGAGTGGGTAGCTTGTATTGGGAGTTAACCTCGGGTGGCAAAAGTGGCATTTGGCGTTTGGCTGCGCAAGATATTCCTATTAGTGGCTTTAAACTCTATTTTGAACAACCTGACCCTCAGACAGATGAGCTGCTTGATGTTCGCATTCAAGCTTGGCAAGATAAACGCCAAACCATCATTTTTGCTGATAGGGCACGCTTTATTGACAACGGCTTGCAACTCTTTAACTATCAATCAGATACCGTGAATTTTGATGCGCTTAATCAGCCTTTTGATTCAGCAGCTGAGCAATTTCAAGCATTTGTGTTGAATCATAATGCAGCTCAAACCCCCGAGCAAAGTCTAACTTTGCAAACATCAGAATCTTTAGATGATTTAATTACCCGCTTTTCTGGCGGTGGTTTTGAAGATAGTCGCTCCATTAGCGAAGTGCGGGATGATTCTACAAACACGGCCTTAACGCTAAGCGAAAGAACTCGAGCGGCAGTTCTTTTTCATAGAAAACTAGCTGAACCTTTTGCTAACTTAACTTTACTTTTGGTTGCCCTTCCTTTAAGTTTGCTTTATGCTGCTAATCGTGGTGTTGCGTTCGGTTTGTCACTTGTTGTCACGCTTGTCTGGTATGTCTTGTTTACACTAGGGCAATTATTTGCTCAGGCAGGCACGGTACCCGTCTGGTTAGGGGTTTGGTCGGCAAACATCATCCTTGCCAGTTTAGGCGTTTATTTACTACTTAAACCTGAAAGGCCGCAAAACTAAGCATCATGACAAGCCCCCGCAGTAAAGCCACCACAACCTCAATACCAATAACATCTGCGAAACCTCTGCCTCAATCTCTTGCCAACAAAGTAACTTACCTAAATAAAACTGATTTACAAAAACTCGAGCGTGCTTATCAGTTAGCTGAGCAGGCTCACAGGGGTGTATTGCGCAAGTCAGGTGACCCTTTTGTTACTCATGTGATTGCAGTGGCTGAGTTATTGGCTGAAATGAATTTAGATGTCGAAGCGCTTATGGCGGGTTTGCTTCATGACACAGTTGAAGATACCGATGTTAGCTTTGAAGATATTGAAGCGCAGTTTGGCTCTAAAGTACGGCAAATTGTTGAGGGTGAAACCAAAATCAGTAAGTTGAGTGTTCGGGTTTATGAGGATGAGCAGTCTGAAAATCTAAGGCAAATGCTGCTTGCCATGGTAAATGATGCTCGTATTATCTTGGTTAAATTAGCTGACAGGCTTCATAATATGCGCACCCTAGAGCATATGCCTGAAGCAAAACAACAAAAGATTGCCCGTGAGACAATAGAGATATTTGCACCTTTAGCCCACCGTTTAGGCATAAGTCATATTCAAAATGAGCTTGAAGATTTATGTTTTTCTTACCTTGAGCCTGAGCGTTACACGTCTTTGCAAAGACAAGTTCGTTTACGTCATGCTGAACGCCAAAGTTTTGTTAATCAGGCCATTGCACTGCTTGAAAATCGTTTGGCAAGAGAAGGTCTTAGTTATGAGGTCTACGGGCGAAGCAAGCATCTTTACAGCATTCACAGAAAAATGCTTCGTGACAGCAAAAGCATAGATCAGATTTTTGACCTCATGGCCATTCGTACAATTATTGATACACCCTTAGTTGACGGGCTTGCAAATCCTGATTCAGAAAAAGCAGCTTGTTACAGGGCCCTAGGTATTGTGCATAGTCTCTGGACACCCATCCCAGGAAGATTTAAAGACTATGTTGCCGTACCAAAGCCAAACGGCTATCAATCTCTGCACACCACAGTGATTGGCTTACAAGGTCAACCCATTGAAGTACAAATACGAACAAGAAGTATGCATGAAATAGCAGAATACGGTGTGGCTGCCCACTGGGCTTATAAAGAAGGCATAGAAGATACCCGTGAGGTAGAACAACGCCTCGACTGGATGAAACAGCTCTTAGATGTAAATGAAACAACAGATAGTGCTGGCGCGTTTATAGAGACTGTCAAAACAGACTTTTTATCAGAACGCGTGCTGGTATTTACACCTGCCGGTGATGTTATGAATTTACCTAGAGGCAGCACCACCATTGACTTTGCATATCATGTCCACACTCAAGTAGGACATCGCTGCATAGGCGCTCGAGTAAACGGAAATATAGTGCCCTTAAACTATGAGTTACAAACAGGCGATAGAATTGAAGTGCTGACCAATAAAAGCACAAACTATGGCCCAAGTAGTGACTGGGTAAACATAGCAACAACCCGTAGTGCCAAGCAAAAAATTAGGCATTACTTTAGGCAACAAGAACGCCAAGGTCAACTCGAAAATGGCAAGAAGCAACTCGAGCGTGCTTTGCGTCGTAAGAATCTTGCTGTTGCTACTAACATGACAAAAGCTAAACTTGAGGCTGTCACGAAGCAACTGCTTCATGCAGATGCTGTTGATGATTTGTTTCTTGCCTTAGATAGCAAACGGCTTATGCCAAAGCAGATTATTGATGCCTTACTACCTGAGCAAGCTGAGTCTAAACCTACTAGAAAAGCACCCCCGGCAGTAGCCAAGAGCCTTTCGGGTGTCTTGGTGGATGGTTTAGATGCTCCTGCTAATTTGGCTCAGTGCTGCTCACCTGTTCGTGGTGATGATGTGATGGGCTACATTACACGAGGTCGTGGTGTAAGTGTTCATAGAATTGATTGCCCTAATGTTAAACATCTTATGCAAACTCAAAATGAACGGTTTATCAATGTCACTTGGGATATAAGTCATGATGATGTCTATCCTGTCGATTTTGAGATTGTAGCAATTGATAGACCTAGCTTACTTAAAGATGTACTTGATGTTTTGTCAGAAATGAATAAAAGCGCAAGTCGTATTTCTGCTGATGTACCTAATCATCAGTCTGCTCGCATCTATTTTAGAGTAAATGTTAAAGATCATAAAGAAATTGAGCATATCAAAGAAAATATCTCTCGAATTCCTGATGTTATTCAGATTTACCGTAATAAACCTGGCATAAAAGACTAGCGTAGCTTCACTAGAAGCGAGTCCTATCATAGCTCTGACTCAAAGCTGTTTTGCTCGGGTGAATTTGCTTATAGGCAAATTCACCCTGGATATACTTATTGCAGTTCCATGAAACATTGCACCCTTGGCTGAGTTGGTTTGTTTTTACTCCCCCGGGTCGCACGAATGGTCTGATGGTGCAACCATTCGTGGAAATGCTATTAAAC
>CAYGTA010000052.1:0-16039 GCA_964352605.1 uncultured bacterium
AGTAAAAACAAACCAACTCAGCCAAGGGTGCAATGTTTCATGGAACTGCAATAGTTATCAAAGGATACTCTTGAGTTTGTTTTAGTGAGCTGGGTTATGAGGTTCACTAGGTCCGCTTAGAATTTTCTTTATTTTGTCTAGGGGGTATTAGAATTGCTATAAGTACAATAACACCGGCAATTGACTGAACTAAGGTTATGGGTTCACCAAAGGCTAGCCATCCAACAATAAACATGGTGGGTAGTTCAATACTACCTGCCATGGCTGTTTGGGTTGCTCCAATAAGTGGCGCATTAACTGTGTAAATCAGTTGAGGAATAAGGGCTGTTAGTAAGGCAATACCAGCTATGAGCCACCAAGTTGTAGCCGAAGAGGGTAAAACGCTTGTGACTTCTAGTGAAATAATGAGGGGGGTGAGCCCAAGAACAGAACCTAAAGATACGCAGGCTATTCGTGATAATGGCGGGAGTTGCGTTAGTACATTCGTTAGAATGTTTATGGCAAAACCAAAGCCTAAGGGGGCTAAAAACGCGAAAAGCAAAACAGTGAAAGAAGATGTTTCTATAGCGGTGGGTGATAACGCAATAACGGCAGCTATCAAAATTAAAGTTGCTGAGAAAATAGAACGTGGCTCTGGCGTATTACGAAAGCCTAAGCAAGCAATAAGGATGGTAAATAAAGGGTAGGTCATGTATATGACAGTTAGGGTTGAGACAGGCATGGTGTCTAGAGCTTTAACATAGCCTATCCAACCCATGCCCATTCCTGCACCTGCAATGACACCCCAGAAACTAGCCGTTCGCATTGTTTTTTCTAAGCTTAAAAAAGGCAGCAATGCTAGAGCTGTTAAGGCGTATCGGTAGAAGGCAATTGCTGGCGAGGCCATACCTGCTTCGCTTAGACTCTTTGCAAAAAAAGGAACCGTGCCAAAACCTATGGAGCTAAGCATAACCAAAAAGGTTGCAAGGTTGAACGCGTATTTTTGCAAAGAAGAACCTCTATGTGGGTTGGATTGACAGGAGGATTAACTCTTTAGCTTAGTATCTTTCAAACCAATCTATGATTGCCTTTAGTCGGGCTATGCGTCGGTCGGGTCTGCCTGAGCGGGATAGTTCGTGACCTTCATCGGGTATTCGTACAAACTCGGTATCTGCTTTGCCTAGGTGTTTCAGGGCTGTGTAGAACTGCTCGGCTTGCTCTATGGGGCAGCGGTGGTCATTTTCTGCGTGTAGTACGAGGGTGGGGGTTGTTACGTTTTTTATGTATTTGAGCGGGCTTTGGGTCCAGAGTGAGTCCGTGTCATCCCAAGGGTTTCCTTTTTGCTCTACGGTACTGAACCAACTGCCTATGTCTGAAGAGCCGAAGAAGGATGACCAGTTGCAGATGCTGCGTTGGGTCACAGCTGATTTGAATTCTTTGGTTTGACCCACTAGCCAGTTGGTCATGAAGCCGCCGTAGCTTCCGCCTGTTAAGTGAATGGGGGCTTTAGGGTGTTTTGCTTTGGCATGCCTTGCGACAGCGAGTACATCATCTGCGTCTATAGTGCCGTATTTGCCTAGTATGCAGGTGGCATAGTCATTGCCAAAAGATGAGCTGCCTCTTGGGTTTGCATATACGACTTTGTAGCCTGCTGCTGCGAGCATATGAAACTCGTGGTAGAAGCCGTAACCATAGTTAGTGTGCGGTCCGCCGTGTACTTGTATAACAAGTGCTTTGTCTTTTCTGGCTTTGTTTGGGCTGAGTGTCCAGTAGGTGAGTTCGCTACCATCTTTTGTTTTTATGCTTATTTCTTCATGGGTTTGTAGTTTGTAGCGAGATACTAGTTTTTGGTTGAGTTTGCTGAGCTGCTTTAACCCCTTGGCATCTTTGACAAAGAGTTCACCGGGGGTTTGCTGGGTTTCTTGGGTAAAGACTAACTTGTCTTGCGAGGCTGCAAAAGAAGTTATGGCAATGTCGCCCTCATGCAAAGCTGCATCTTCAAAGCTATTTGTACTGAGTGAAAACACTTTTAATGCTGTTCTGCCAGCCTGATTTACATTTAGAAGCACTCGAGTGTCATCTAGAAAGATGGCTTTGTTTGGGTAGTTGCCGTATCTGCTATCGCCACCTATGCTAGGGAAGGCGTCGAGGTCTCCTGTTAAGCATGTTGCTGCTCCGCCTTTTACAGGCAGGCTGTAGAGGGTGGTTGGGCTTGAAAAGATAAACCAGTCAAAAGGTGCGCTGAACAACAGGGTTTTATTGTCTGGGCTGAGTGTCAGATTAGCTAGATAGCCGGTTTCTTTTAAAAGGGCTTTAGATTTGCCTGAAGAGAGCTTGAGTCTACAAAGCATAGACTGGCTCGAGTTTCTGTTTTCTTGGGCTAGGTAGTAGAGGTTGTCTGTGTCGCTGCTTAAGGTAAAGTCAGTAACGTCGCCTTTTAGCTGGGTGAGTTGTTTGCTGTTTCCTTTTTTGCTGTCGATAGTGTAGAGGTTAGATATGCCTTCTGCTAAAAAGCCTATGCCGTCTTGTTTGTAGCGCAGGCTTGTTATGCGTTTGGCTATTTTTTCGGGCTCTTCTGATTCGCCTTTTGAAATGAAGATTAGGCTTTTGCCATCTGCTTGCCAAGCTATTTTGCTTACGCCTGAAGGTATATCGCTTAATTGTCTTGCTTCACCACCATCTAAAGGCAAAATGAAGACTTGGGGTTTAGCATCTTTTGAGCGTTTGGCTATAAAGGCTAATTCTTTACCGTTAGGGCTAAAGCAAGGTTGAGCGTCTGAGTAAGCACCGTAAGTGAGTTGTTTTGAACTGCCTTTGGTAAGGTCGTAAAGGAATAATTGACTTTTGTAAAAGGGGATGCCATCATCTTCTTCAATGTGAGTATGAACGGCAACGGCAGTGCTACCATCTGGGCTTAGGATAGGGTTTGAAATAAAGTTTAATTCGCTTACGTGTTCAGGTTTAAAGGATGCCATGAGCTTGCTTACCTAGGCCTTTCTTGCATTCATTATGCTGTATATCAATATGCCAGCTGCTACAGATGCATTGAGTGAGTTTATTTTGCCTTTGAGGGGTACTGATACAAAGTCATCACATTTATCACGGACCAAACGTCTTAGGCCTGTGCCTTCAGAACCAATAACGAGTGCTGCGTCTCTATCCCAATCAATCATTTCAGCTTTATTGCTTGCTTCGCCTGCCGCGCCATAAACCCAGACATTTTTGGCTTTAATATCATCTATATATCTAGGTAAATTTTTAACCTGCACTAACGGAATGTGGCTGCTTGCACCGGCTGAAGCTTTTACCGCTACAGGTGATAAGGGTGCGCTGCGGCGTTCTTCTGTAATAACACCATGTGCACCAAGTGCTTCGGCGCTGCGAATAATAGCACCATAATTTCTGGGGTCACTTAGTTGGTCTAATAAGACTAAGAGTAGCCTTTCACCGCGTTTTTTGGCGAGGTCAAAAGGTGCGTTGGGCTCAGCAAATTTCATTTCGATAAGCTCAGCGACAATGCCTTGATGATTGGTTGTTTTTAACTCTTGATCTAGTTCAATGCGTGGCACATGACGAATAATGATTTCATGCTTGTCAGCCAGCTTCTGAAATTCTTGAACTGTTCCTTTATGTAGCCCTTGCGCTAACAGCAAGCGAATAACTTGCCCTTCGCGCATGGCTTCAATAACTGCATTTTTACCGTAAATTAACATAAAGCTACTATAACCGCTTTTAGCGGACCTATGAGGTGAGTTTAAAATCACTTTTGAGTTTACAGGATAGATTTATCAGTTGATAAATGTTTTTGCAGGCTTAGAACTGATTTTAGCAGGGGCAGCTGAAGTGGATTCCTGCATCTTAATGCCATTTTTACCATGATGCTTAATTTGGTACATGGCAAGGTCAGCTGCATTGACTAAATCTTCTAAACTCGAGCCGTTTTCTGGAAAGATGCTTATGCCTATACTTGCCTTCATAATGAGTTCTAGATTTTTTATGTAATAAGGCTTTGAAATGCCTGTAAGGATTTTTTCAGCAATCAGTTTGGCATTGTCAGGAGTTTTTAGATCTGCAAAAGCAATCATAAACTCATCACCGCCAAGTCTGACTTTTAAATCGCTAGTGCGACTGTATTCTTTCAGGCGTTGTGCTACTTCAATGAGTAGGGCATCGCCAGCATCGTGCCCATAGCTGTCATTTATTACTTTAAAGTTATCAAGATCAATATAGCAAAAGGCAACTAAGCTGTTATGTTGTTTTGACAGTTCGAGTAGGGTTTGGGCTTTGTTTTTAAAGGCGTGGCGGTTGAGTAGGCCTGTTAAGCTGTCACGCTCTGCTGTGATTTCTATGAGATGATTTTTTTGTTTAAGTTGTCTTCTTAAGTCTTGTGAATAGCCAACTAAGCCTGCAACCAGAAGAATGACGGCATTTGGAATAAGGATAATCCAGTTTGAATCTTCAAGTAAGCCAGTTGGAAGATAGAGGGCGTAATTAAGCACGCCTCCTAATAGGGCTAATAGAATAGCGATGCGCATGCCCCATAACCAACTACCTAAAATGATGGGTAGTAAAACTAAGATGCCTGTCGGCTCTTCTAAATGCGGTACCAAAAGTGTAAACAGGGCGATATAAAATAGGGTTGATAAACTAAGCAGAATAAATGTCTTTATTCTAAAAAGAGCTAAGTGTTTAGGCGTAAAGCCAATCATAGATTCACTAGTCTAGCCTTGAATTGTTACAGTAATGTAACGGAATTTCCACAAAAGCCAGTGCTGACTGGCATGTTTTTTAACAGATCAGCTAGCTTTAAGAAAAGAAAGCTCGAGCGTTTGCTTCGTCTTGTTTGAGTTGGTTTTTTAAATCTTCGAGTCCGTTGAATTTTCGCTGATTTCTTAAGTGTTTTTCAAACTGAACTGTGAGTTCTTGGGTGTATAGGTTTTTGTTAAAGTCAAAAAGGTTGACTTCTAGTGAGGGTGGGTCATTAGGAAAGCTGGGCCTAGGGCCTACGTTTGCCATACCTTTTTGTAAGCCAAAGGGGCTGCTTACAGTTACGGCAAAGACGCCTAGCGGTAGAGCTTTTTCTTTTTCTAGGTTTATGTTTGCAGTGGGAAAGCCTATACTTCGGCCTCTTTTGTCACCCTCTATGACTTTGCCTGTAGCGCTGTAGTTGCGCCCTAAAAGAGTATTGCATTCTTCTATTTTGCCTTCTTTAAGTAAATCTCTTATGCGTGAAGAGCTAATGGGTTTACCTTCACCATGCTTTAAGTTAAATACCTCAAGTTTTTGAGCATGCTGGCTTAAGTCATAAAGATTGCCTTTGCGTTCAAAGCCAAACCTAAAGTTCTCACCAACAATAATCGTGTGAGGGTCTAAGTGAGCTATATCAGCCAGAAAGGCTTCTTTAGATGTTTTGGTGTAAACATCATTAAACGGAATTAAGATGACAGCGTCAGGTTTAAAAGGTTCGAAAAGCTCGAGTTTTTCTTTTTCGGTACTTAGGTAGGCTGCACCTGTAAAGAAGTGCTTTGAGGGTGGGAAAAACGACATGATAATGCTAGCTTTTTGGTGTGTTTGGGCGAGCTTCTGCATTTCTTCTAACAGCATTTGGTGACCTAGATGAACGCCATCAAAATTTCCGATAGAAAGAATACTGTGTTTAAGCTCGAGTTGGTTGGGGTTGGTGACGACGTGCATGTTTTTTTACTCTAACCTAGTGCTTTGCTGTGGGTGTGTTTTTGGCAAACGCGCAAGTATTCCTTTTTTCGTTAGGAGACGGGCTTTTCGTCATTAGCGTAATTTGTTGGTTTTGGCTGTGACGCTTGCACATTATTGCTTTTGGGTTTAGTAATACGATTACGCGTGTATACGCGTTTAAGGTATAAACTTAAGTAGCTATGATTGGAGGTCATGGCAGCATATGTTTAAATGGTTTCGTGTTTTTAAGCTTGGTCGAAAATCAAGTAAACGTAAGAAAACTCAATCTTTAAAAAAAGATCTTGAAACATATCAGAAATGGTCAAGGCGAACAGTTAACGATCGGCTGAATAGTTAAAGATAAATAACCTTAGTAACACTAAAAACACCTCGCGTTTTAGCGAGGTGTTTATGTTTAAGAAACATCCAGATTTAAAGAAGACCACAGTTCTAATGCTTAAAAGCGAGTAGCTTTAACTAATAGGCTCGAGTGTTGCGTTTAAGGCAAGACTAGTGTTTTGGTTTTTAGCTTACTGTGCTTGGGTTAGACTATGGGTTGTTATAGATGGGTGATGTGGGGGATGTTATAGATGGGGGTGATGTGGGGCAATGAAGGTGAATATGCCAGATTTAGATAGTTACTATAAAGAAGTCAAAAACGTCATTATGGTTAGGCAGCATCCCATTTCGGGTTTGTTGCCTGCTAGTACTGCTATTAATGAGCATGGTGATTATCGTGATGCTTGGGTTAGGGACAACGTTTACAGTATTTTGGCAGTTTGGGCTTTGGCGTTGGCTTACCGCAAGTCAGGTGAAGCAACTGAAAAGGCTTATGAGTTGGAGCAGTCAACCGTTAAGCTGATGCGGGGATTACTGAGCGCCATGATGCGTCAGTCAAGTAAAGTTGAGGCGTTTAAAGAGAGCTTGAACCCGCTTGATGCGTTGCATGCAAAATACAATACCTCAACAGGGGAGACAGTTGTTGCAGATAACGCATGGGGGCATTTGCAGTTAGATGCAAGCTCTCTTTATTTGCTTATGGTGGCGCAAATGACAGCGTCTGGCTTGGCAATTATTTATACCTTAGATGAAGTTGCGTTTATTCAGAATTTGGTGTTTTATGTTTCTCAAGCCTACCGTACACCTGACTATGGTATTTGGGAACGCGGTGACAAAACCAATGAAGGTGAACCTGAATTAAATGCCAGCTCTGTAGCTATGGCTAAAGCTGCTCTTGAAGCCATGTCAGGTTTAAACCTGTTTGGTGTAGATGGCTCGCAAGCATCTGTTATTCATGTTATAGCAGATGATATTGCTAAGGCGCGCATAACGCTGCAAGCATTGCTACCAAGAGAATCAAGCTCAAAAGAAGTTGATGCTGCTTTGTTATCAGCCATTGGCTTTCCGGCGTTTGCCATTGAAAATCAAGCAATTACAATTAGAACAAGAACTAAGATTATTGACAAGTTAATGGGTAACTATGGCTTAAAAAGGTTTTTGCGAGATGGCCACCAGACGGTTGTTGAAGATAGCGAGCGACTTTACTACCAAGCAGAAGAACTCAAGATGTTTGAGACGATAGAGTCAGAATGGCCCTTGTTTTATACTTACCTTGCTTTAGATGCTTTATTTCGCGACGACCAAGCTGCTGTAGAAACCTACTTAGAAGCCTTAGACCGCGTAGCAATCACGGTAGATGACTACAAACTGTTACCAGAACTGTACTTCGTTCCTAAAGATAAGCTAAACGCAGAGCGCAAAAACCCTGGCTCTCAAGAGAGGCAAGCAAACGATAACTTACCTTTAGTCTGGGCGCAAAGCTTATGGATAGTTGCCAGATTACTGAATGATAAATGTATTTCGCTTAAAGATATTGACCCTTTAACAAGGCATGAAAATTTGCAAAGCAAAACCTTACGAAAAGTAGCTGTTCAAGTTGCCCTTATAGCAGAAGATGAAGCCCTAAGAGAAGAACTCGCGCAAAGAGGTTTTCTGTCAGAAACAATCGCTTCACTAGAACCTGTAAAGCTAAGACGGGCTACCTTACTAACCGAAGCGCTTAGGCAGCAAGGTCAAAGTAAGGCTTTAAGTTTAAGCGGCAGACCACACTGGCGGATGCTTAGTTTAAGCACCTCTAAAGCCTATAATTTTGCAAATAGCCAAGTGGTCTTTCCACCCGCATTCTTAGATAGTCAAACGTTTTACCTGAGCTTAGATACCGAGTTTTTAGTAGAGCGGTTTAGTAGCGAAATCGCCTACCTATCACGAAATTGGTCAGGTACAGGTCGACCTACTGTTTTTCTACTCTTAACCCACAGTTTGCTTGACAATGGGCGAAACGCATTACTAAAGCTACTCGAGTCTCTCTTGGCAGGTAAGCTTGCTGGTGTCGACATAAAGGTTGCTGCAACGAAATTGCTTTTGCAAAGAGCTGCTAAAGAGAGTTTAAATAGTAACTTAAGTATTGAGGCTGAAAAACAAAAGCTAGATACCCCTAAGGTTTTGGGTATCTTGAACCCTAAGGCAAGCAAAAGCGTTGCCTTAAGCCATCAAGAAGAGTTAAAACTCGAGCAAGAAACAAACTATGATGTTTTAAGAGAGCGCCTCAAACAGTCTCAAAATGCTTTTGAACAAGTTTACATTTTAGAGTTATTTGCTAAAAAAGTAGGTTTGTATGCACATTTAGGCTTGACCGATGATGACTCGGTTGAGCTATTGCTAGAAGCTCTTTACGAGCATGCAAGTAGCTTGTGTTTATGGCCCATTTTGCGCCGCACTGCTGGTTTGCTACGCAAGGTAGATGTTGCTTTAATGGAAAGTGTTGCAGATATTTTGGTGGCTCAAAAAGCGATTGTGATTGGTAAAGCGTATACCGAAAAGTCGCTTATTCGTCGCCCAATTCCTTTTAAAGACTTCATGCAAAAAATGAATGACTTTTGTCGCGAAGATGTACGTGATTTTGTACTCACCCAAGAACTCCTTATTTACTTAAGTTTACTAATTAAAGCTGAACCGAAATTATTTAAAGGCTTTTTAACTATTCGCATTGGGCATCTTATTTTGCTACTTGTATCTGACCTAGCTGCTGAACTCACCGTCACTCAAGATAGCGCTTATGACAGCCTTATGCATTTGCCCCCTTCGCTGCTACAAGCAAGACTCAGGCAGGTCTTAGCTAACTACTCGAGTGCTCGTGAGCGTTTAGAGGGTCAAGAAGCCATTCAAGTGAGTAATGTAGGTGAGTTTGTTAGACCGAGCCAAGGAACTATTATGGATGCGCCTGAAATAGGGTGGTGGCGTTGGCGGCAAAGAGAAGGCGTACTTAACCGTGTGCCTAAAAGCTTCTATGCTCGAGTTTGGTTCATTATGGAGCATTCGCAAGGTTTGGTTATTGGCGATAAGTTAGATGGGCGTAATCGTCTTAGTAGTAAACGCCTGTTGTCTGAAATGACGGCAGGGGAAAAGAATTTTGCTTTAACGATAGACCATTTACTCAATAGAATTTCTGCTGCTGAGTACCGTCAGTTAAGCATAGAAGCGCTCATGGCGTTGTGGCGTATTAGTGAGTCAAACCCAACGCTGCATATTCAAGGTTATGTCGTTTTAGATGTATTAATTGGGCATGCAGTTCGTTACTCATGGACAGCTAGATTTCCTGAGTTAGTCGATAGATATGATCAAGATAAAGCAGCTGCGTGGGCTAGCTTTTACGAACTTTCACCCCAAGAAACCAGCGACTTTATGGTTAAAGCATTTGAGTATTTGCTTAAATTTGGTGAAAACACAGCAACCCTAGTTGCAGGGGACTAGGCTTGCTGTGTTTAAAATTAACTTGTTTTTTAGCTCAATTCACATCTTCAGGATTTCTACCCTGCTCAACCACAGCTGTCCACTGCGAAAGCCACGTTTTTAAATTTGCCTCGATAAAGGCAGGCTCGAGTGTGGCGGTTTGGCTTTCATTAGGAATTTGGCTGTAGCTTTCAAACTCGCTGGGTAAGCTGATGCCTGTAACACTTGGGTAAACGAACATATTGGGCGCAATGTCTGCTTGAAAACGCTCTGAAAGCATAAAATCTATAAATTGCTTGGCAGCCTCTTGATTATTGCTGTTTTTCAATATGCCGACGGCTTCTATTTGTTCAAAAACGCAGTTTTCACAAAAAAGGTTTGCTGTGGGCGCGTCTTCTAAAGGGTTTTCTGCAAACATGACTTCAGCCGCTGGACTGCTGGCGTAACTTAGTACGATAGGCTTAGTGCCACCGTAAAGACTAAAGTCTGTGTAGTAAGCTTCTGTCCAACCACTTGTTATGGTTACGTCATTGTCTCGTAAAGCAGCCCAGTAATGAAGCCAAGAATTTTCACCTTCAGTGCCAAACTTAGCTATGGTGGCTAGCATAAAGGCAAGCCCAGGGCTGCTGCTTGTGGGGTTTTGAACGAGAACCAAACCTTTATAGGTTTCTTGACTAAGCTCGCTTATATCTTTTGGTAAGTCTAGGGTTTGTGTTTCAAAGTAGGCTTTGTCTAGATTAAAGCTGACGTAGCCTGCATCAATTGGGGTTACGGTGTTTGCCTCATCAAATAAGTAGCGAGGGTTGACATTGACTAAGGCGGGGCTTTGGTAGGGCTCAAAAATATCAGCCGCATTTGCTCTGGCAATGAGGCTATTATCAACTCCAAAAAGAAGATCAGCCAGAGGATTTCTTTGCGTTAAGATAGCTCGGTTAACGGTTTCACCTGCATCACCCCCCGAAATAAATTCAACCGCGATGCCTGTTTCTTGAGTAAATTCCTCAATGACGGCTTCTGCAATTGCAAAAGAGTCATGGGTTAAAACTGTGAGTGTTTGCGTTAAAGCTAAGCTGAAAAAGCTTGCTATTAACAAAAAAACACCGTGCCAAACTAATCTTTTACTGAACTGAAACATTATGTTCCTTTCCGTCACAAGGAAAGGCGGACAAGCAGTCAGACATGCTGACCTGCCACGCTTCCTACGCCCGCATAATCGGGGTCAGGTTCAAGGGTTTAATCTCAGCCAAAAAAGGCACCCCTAGTGACATTTAAAAGATAACGATTTGCTCAAAAAGTTTCAACGAGCTGGCTTACTTTCTAGCTAGTTGCTCTAGTATAGATAGCCAAATAGCAGCAATTAGGAGCATAACCATGATTAAAGACATACTGGCTTTAATCATGGTTATTTGGGATCGTAGAATTAAACCTAAGTATCTGAATGAAATTAGATTAAACCGTTGGATATTCCAAAAACATCGTCCTCAACGAGAAAATTAAGCTTAATTGGCCTAATTTAAAGTTTGAGCTAATTAGGTTTTAGTACTTACTTCACTTACTTTTATACTTATAGAAATTCCATAAGTATAAAAGTAACGGGCTTAAGCAACCTAAAAGTGTCAGCTGTAGGACAAAACAATTGCCCAAGATGATATTTAATTGCAAAGTGCAAGTATTGCGAAATGCAAAAGTAGATAGATTTATGCAAGCCTTCTGGGGTGTAAGGCAACACATGTACCACCATTTAAACCCACTCATGCAAGAAAAACACAATTTAGAGCTTTCAGAGTACTTCTTGCTACTACACATCCACAAAACAGATTGCAACCCTAGTGAACTCGCAGAAATATTGCAAATACCCCCACATGGCATATCTCGAAAGCTAGACAGCTTGCAAAAACTCAAACTCATAAGCCGAAAACTTGACCCGCAAGACGCCAGAAAGCGAATACTAAGCGTAAGCAAAAAAGGAGAAACAAAACTACAAGAAGCCCAAGAAACCATGAACCAAGAAACCCACAGCATGCTCGAAAGCCTAAACCCAGAAGAACTCGAGCTGCTGTTAACCCTACTAGAGAAACTAGTTTAAGTTTTACTAAGGAACCCTATGGAATTATCCCCAAGAGATAGAACTCTTGCCTTAATTGGCATATTACTCGCCATGTTTCTAGGCGCATTAGACCAAACGATTGTATCAACCGCATTACCCAAAATAGTTGAAGACCTACAAGGACTTTCACGTTACGCTTGGGTTGCAACCGTATATTTGCTGGCATCTACGGTGCTTGTGCCAGTTTACGGCAAACTCGCAGACATGTACTCAAAAAAAGCTATTGAACTTGTAGCTGTTAGCCTCTTTTTAGCAGGCTCTTTTTTGTGCGGTTTAGCGGGTGAATTTGGCACTCTACCTATATTGGGTGACGGTATGAGCCAGCTTATTATCTTCAGAGCCATTCAAGGACTTGGCGGCGCAGGTTTGTTCTCAATGGCGTTTATTGTTATTGCTGACCTTTTTCCACCACGAGAACGCGGTAAATACCAAGGCTTAGTGGGGGGCGTTTTTGGTATTTCTAGCGTTTTGGGCCCTTGGATTGGTGGTTTACTCACTGACTTTGGTGGCAACATCATTCCTGGTATTGAAGGCTGGCGCTGGGTCTTTTATGTGAATGTACCGTTTGGCATTTTAGCCTTATGGTTCATAGCAACCAAAATGCCTCCCTTATTGCCACGTGGTGAGCGCAAACCATTAAATTACGCTTCTGTCTTCTTGCTGATAGCAGCGGTAGTGCCATTTGTACTTGTTTTACAGTTAGATAAAATTCAATACCCTTGGACAGGCACGCTGACGTTAGGTATGTTTGCCTTTTCTGCAGCGATGCTCGTAAGCTATATAGCTGTTTCTTTACGCGCTAAAAACCCAATACTAGATTTAAGCTTATTTAAAAACCGAGTATTCACAACAGCAAACTCAGCTAGCTTTTTCTTAGGCGCAGGTTTCTTAGGATTAATTATCTTCTTACCTTTATTTGTTGTGAATGTACTTGGCGTATCAGCCACCCAAGCAGGCGTAAGCCTCATACCGCTATCGCTAGGCGTAGTGTTTGGCGCTATAGTCTCAGGTCAACTCGTCTCACGCGTAGGGCGCTACAAATGGCTCATGATTTTTGGTGGCGTTGTCTTGCTTATAGGTACTTTCTTACTGTCACGCATGACGGTAGACATTAGTTACTCACGCATTGTTTTCTATATGATTATTTGCGGCCTTGGCATAGGCCCCTCATTACCGCTTTATACCTTAGCTATTCAAAACGCTATTGATATACGCAAAGTTGGTCAAGCTACCAGTGCCAGCCAATTCTTCAGGCAAATAGGCAGTACCGTAGGTGCAGCATTACTAGGAACTGTGCTTGCAACTTCCCTTGCAACCAGCTTTGCTGAAGCAAATATACCCAGTACAGGCGCATTTGGTGGCGGCGAATCAAGCCTAGCAGCAACAGGTGGCGCAAACATAGCTGAAACCATAAAAACCCAATTTGATACACAATTTGCACAAATAGAAAAAGCTATAAAAAACAATGATTTAAGTGCTCAAAGCGCAGTCCTAGCGAACCCGCAAATACCTGACGTAATCAAAGGTCAGCTAACTAGCCTAGCTCAAGCAGACAGTGCCAGCCAAGACGCTTTTTTAAGTCAAGTTAAAACGCAGCTAGACACACAAGCAAGTGACCTAACTCAAAGCATAAACACAAGCATCAAAGAAGCCTTCACTAAAGGCGTAACCACCATCTATACATACCTAATCTTTATTGTAGCCATAGGTGTAATAATTACGTTCTTTATACCCGAATTAGAGCTAAGAACAACAAACACCTCTATAGCTGAATAACTCGAGTTATTCCCAAGAAAAAAGCTGGCTGCTTGTAACGGTAGCCAGCTTTTCTTTAAGCCCGAAGCTTACAAGCCGGGAATTAGATTTATAAGTGCAAAAATGATAGAGCGAAAAAATGCTGTTATTGCGCCTGTAATGCCGGTGTAACTAAGTAGCATAAAAATAACAATAAAGCCAATGAAGCCAAATTGCTGAATTTGCATAATGACTTTGCGAACTTCAGGACTACCCCAAGCTAAAGCCGCTTTAGCACCATCAAGAGGGTAAACAGGGAAGATGTTAATAACAGCATGCAAAATAGCAAAATTACCAGCTGCTGCAAACGAAATAAACAAATCCTGACGACCCATTCTTAAGAAAATGGCACCAACTAAGTAACTAACAAAAGCTGTCGCCAAATAAGCTAAAGGACCTGCGTACCAAACCAAAGCTTCAACTTTGCCTCTGCCACTGTAATTACGACTATTGGTCGGAATAGCTTTAGGCCAGCCAAAGCCAAGCAAAAACAAAAACAAAACGCCATAAGGCTCGAGGTGTATTTGAGGGTCAAATTTCATAAAGCCTTGGTATTTGGCGGTTGGGTCACCATAACGAGCTGCTACATATGTTTGCAGCATGTTATGAAAAATGAGTGCCATAACCATAATGATGGCGCTAATGATAAGTGTGGTTGGATCGTTAAAGTAATTTAAAACCATGTAAAAACCTGCGTTTCATAAAGATTTAGGTAGCTAAAGCAAGGTAGCATCTTGCGTGTTAGCAAGAATAGCATTTAGGCTAAGTTTTCTACGACATCCAAAAGATGTAGAACGAAGCCTAAATGTTAGAGAAGTAAAAACCAAAGCAGCCAAAGGTAACACAAGTTTTAGTATGCAAGGTAGACTTAACAAATGTTTCACATTGTCCTTTTTGAACCCGAAATTGCAGGCAATACTGGCACCATAGCCAGAACCTGCCTAGCAACAGGCGCACAGCTGCACCTCATTAGACCCCTTGGTTTCAGACTGACTGATGACGCACTCAAACGCGCAGGCATGGACTACTGGGATGCAAGCAACGTAACCATACACACAAGCTTTAACGCCTTTGCAGCAAGCTTTCAAGAACAGTTTGATAATGCTCGAGTGTTTTCTTTAACGACTAAAGGCACTAAGGCGCATAGTGATATGCAATTTCAAGAGGATGATGTGCTTTTGTTTGGACCTGAGTCACGTGGCCTCCCTGAAGCTGTGCGTACACAAACTCAGCAACTTCGCATACCTATGACAGCAGAAGCACGCTCTTTAAATTTAGCGGTAAGTGCCGCCATTATGATGTACGAAGCATGGCGGCAAATTTCTTACACGGGTGCGAGTGGCACGGAATCACGAGCTTAAATGAACTGCGTTATAAATTTTGTCTAGGGCTGAACAAATTCTGAGTTATCATCTAAACTCTCAATAAACGCAATCAAAAGTTGAATACAAGCCTCTACATCTCTAAGGTCAATCATCTCATTAGCAGAATGCATATAGCGATTAGGAATTGACATAACTGCCGTAGGAACGCCCGCTCTACTTCTCACAATGTCATCGCCATCGGTAGCAGTTTTACGGGGTGCAGCTTCTACGGTGTGAGGAATACTGTTTTTTTCAGCGCAGTCAAGCAGCCTGTTAAACACCCCCCTGTGATTAATAGAGCCAATACTTAAGCTCGGGCCAGAACCAAAAGCAACATCACCATGAACCTGCTTAGCTATGCCAGGAGTATCGGTTGCGTGAGTAACATCAAAGGCAATAGCTACATTAGGGTCAAGACCGTAAGCGGCTACCAGTGCGCCCATATGACCAATCTCTTCTTGTACTGTGGCAGCAGCGGTTACTTTCACTTTAGAGGTATCAGCCCTACGGGCAGCCTCAAGCACAATATAAGCACCAATTCGGTTATCAATAGCGCGACTAACCACCCGATCATTTAGAAGTTCAATAAAGGGTTGTTCAAGTACAGCAACATCACCTGCACGAACCAGCTTACTGGCCTCTTCTTTAGAGTTAGCACCAATATCAATCCACATATCTTCAAGCCCAGACTTCTTACGTCTATCTTCAGCTTTCATTAAATGAATGGCTTTTTTGCCAATAACGCCAAGAAGTTCACCTTGTCGACCTAAAATGCGGACCCGCTGACCAATAAGCTGCTCAGGATCCCAGCCACCAATAGAAGTGAAGTAAAGAAAGCCGTCGCTATCGATATAAGTGATCATTAGGCCAATCTCATCAATATGACCAGACAGCATGACATGTGTTTTGCCTTCACCAAATGTCGCAAAGGTATTGCCGTAAGCATCACTACGAATAGTGGCCTTGTACTCTTCAGCTTTAGTACGCCAAACTTTACTAGGAAGACTTTCAAAAGAACTTGGACCAGGGGCAGCTAACAACGCTTTAAAAAATGTTTTATCAAAACTCATACCTACTAGTATGTTCCGAAATGAATATAAAAAGGAGGCTTAACAGTACATATAGAGGTTCAAGGTGAACTGCTTGCATCACTGTAGTCTCTCGGTTGTTACTTGTCTAGCATTCCGATACATCTAGGTTAAAGGCTCGAAGCCTTAAAGCCCATAATTACCAAAGCTCAAAAGGCTATAGCTATACCAAGTATCTCCTATTTACAAAATAAAAAGGATGCAAAGTGCATCCTTCAAAAAGT
>CAYGTA010000053.1:0-15677 GCA_964352605.1 uncultured bacterium
TTAGTATTAGACTGCTATAACACACTTGACTAGGTTTAAATACCAAACCAGCTGAGTAAAAAGATGACTTAAAGCGATGCTGTGTTTAGCTTGAAACTTGCTATAAACGCAACTCGGGTGCTATTGCAAACTGTCTATCTAAACGCTTAAGCCTTGAGCTAGTGCGTAATACAAGTCATTTTGTCTTAACTCATTTTTGAGTTCACGAAGTTTCGTGTCACTATCAATAACGACAAGCTCCACCCCTGCAATATCAGCAAAATCTTCTATAAACTCGGTCGTAACTGGGTAACTGTAAACTGTATGATGCGCGCCCCCTGCATAAATCCAAGCAGAAATAGCTGTTTTAAAGTCAGGTTTGCACTCCCACACAGCCCTCGCTACAGGTAGTTTAGGTAAAGCAGGCACATCGACAGCTGTAACTTCATTAACAATAAGCCTAAAGCGATTTCCCATATGTACCAAAGAAACATTAATTGCGTCTCCAGCGGGTGCATCAAAAACCAAACGAACAGGGTCTTCTTTACCACCAATACCAAGCGGATGAACCTCTAAAGAAGGCCTTCCATTAGCAATAGAAGGACAAATCTCAAGCATATGAGAGCCTAAAACTTGATGATTATTCGGTTCAAGATGATAGGTGTAATCCTCCATAAAAGAAGTCCCACCCTCTAAGCCATAAGCCATTACTTTCATGGCACGTAGCAAGGCAGAGGTTTTCCAGTCACCCTCACCACCAAAGCCATAACCATCTGCCATAAGGCGCTGCGTAGCTAAGCCCGGAAGCTGCCTTAACCCATGTAAATCCTCAAAGGTATCGCTAAAGCCCTTAAAGCCACCTAATTCTAAAAAAGAACGCATACCAAGCTCGAGTTTAGCGCCGTAGCGTAGTGAATCGTGCTTGTCACCACCATTTCGTAAGTCTTTAGCAATTACATAGCTATCTTCGTATTCAGTTATTAGCGCAGCGACATCAGCGTCTGATGCTGCGTTGACATGCTCAACCAAGTCACCTACACCATAGGTGTTGGTTTCAAAGCCAAAACGCAATTCACTCGCAACTTTGTCACCCTCAGTAACGGCAACATAACGCATGTTGTCACCAATGCGTGCAAACTTGGCACCCTGCATGTCATGCCAAGCATGCGCCACTCGAGCCCAAACACCAATGCGTTCTTGTACTTCTGGGTCAGACCAGTGACCCACCACAACTTTGCGACCTAAGCGCATTCTTGAATGCAAAAAGCCTGCCTCGCGGTCACCGTGTGCTGCTTGGTTTAAGTTCATGAAATCCATGTCTATATCTGCCCATGGCAAGTCACGGTTAAATTGTGTATGCAGGTGGCAAAACGGTTTCTTTAGACTACTCAAGCCCCGAATCCACATTTTGGCAGGTGAGAAGGTATGCATCCAAAGAATTAAGCCTGCACAATTGTCATCACTACTGGCTTCTTGCATTAAGGCTGTTACTTCGTCAGCGCTGGTGAGTAAGGCCTTGTAGCGAATCTTTAGGGAAATGCTGCTAGCAGCGTCGAGTGCTTTGGCAACCGCTTCAGCATTATCAGCAACTTCTTTTAAAGGGCCGGGGCCATAGAGGTGTTGTGAACCACATATAAACCAAAGTTCGGGTTGTTTAAGTTCTTTCATAAGTTGTCCTTACTGTCCGTAAACGTTTGTATAACGGTGATGTAATTTGGCAATGGCTTCGTCTGAAATAGCTAGGGGAGTACCTAACTGCGTGGCTAAGAAACTGGTTTTGGCAACATCTTCACACATAATGGCTGCCTTGACTGCGTCTTTGGGGGTTTTACCAATCGTAAAAACCCCGTGGTTTTGCATAATGATGGCAGGTGAAGTGTGACCCTTTAAAACCCTAACGACTTCCTGACCAATCTCTTCACCCCCAATGAGTGCAAAGCCGCCTAACGGAATAGGGCCTCCAAATTCGTCTGCCATGGCTGTTAAAAAACAAGGAATTTCTTTACCTACCGCAGCCCACGCTGTTGCGTAAGGACTATGCGTATGCACAATGCCGCCTACTTCAGGCATGTGCTTATAGATATAAGCGTGCGTAGCTGTGTCAGAAGAAAACTTAAACTCAGTAAAATTTTCTAGCGTTTCAATATCAACATCACAGATGCTTTCAGGCGTTAAATCTTCAAACAAAATGCCTGAGGGTTTAATAAACATGCGCTTAGAGCCAGCTTCACGGCCACTAATGTTGCCACTTGTCCAACTCACCAAATTATTAGCAGGTAGGTAAGCATGTAAGTCTGAAACTTGCTGACGTAAGCTTACTGAATTCACAGGCTTACGCCTTTAGCATCATTACGAATATGCTTTAAAGTTTTCATGACATTATTATCTCCCTTACCAAAATAGCTATAAAGCTTTTTGTATTCAGCAAATAACTTGTCATAAACAGCTTTATTTTCAGGGATGGGAGTAACCACTTCATCTTTAAGTTTGCCCATTTTTTCAGCAGCGGCCCTAATATCAGGATAAATACCAGCAGCTACCGCTGCGTGCATAGCAGAACCAAGTGCAGGTGCCTGCGCCGAACCAGCAAGCCTTAATGTGCGACCTGTGACATCTGCGTAAATTTGGCGCAACAAAGCATTCTTTTCAGGTAATCCACCAGCTGCGACTAGTTCCTTAACAGGAACCCCTTGAGACTCAAACGCCTCAATAATTTCTCTGGTGCCAAAAGCCGTACTTTCAATAAGCGCTCTATAAATATCAGGCGCTCGAGTGGCTAAGGTCATACCGACAAGCATGCCTGACAGTTCTGTATCAACAAGAGTAGAACGGTTACCATTCCACCAGTCAAGTGCCAAAAGGCCATGCTCACCCACAGCTTGTTTGCTAGCTTCTTGTTCAAGATAATCATGAATATTTAGGCCAGCTTGTTTAGCCGCGTCATAGTACTCTTGAGGTACAGCATTATCTACAAACCAAGCAAAAATATCACCCACGGCACTTTGCCCAGCTTCATAACCATAAAGCCCCGGAATGACACCACCTTCAACCACACCGCACATACCCTCAACATTATGAATGGTTTCACCCGACATAATATGACAAGTGGAAGTGCCCATAATCATGACCATAGTGCCCGCCTCAACCGCCTTCACAGCAGGCGCAGTCACATGAGCATCAACATTAGCAACTGCAACCGCAATGCCCTCTGTTAAACCCGTAGCTTTAGCCCAAGCAGCCGTTAAGCCCCCCGCTCGAGTGCCAAGGTCTGAAAATTCAGTACTCATTTTGTCTTTTACCACAGTGGCAAAGTCAGGGTTTAAAGCTGCAAAGTAAGCTTCTGATGGGTAAGCGCCGTCTTGCACAATGGCTTTATAGCCTGCGGTACACATATTTCGGGTTTCATTGCCTGTAAGTTGCCAAATGACCCAGTCGCAAGCCTCAATAAATTTATCAGCTGCTTTATAGACTTCAGGGGCTTCTTCTAAAATTTGCAGGGCTTTCGCAAAAAACCATTCGCTAGAAATTTTGCCACCATAGCGTTTTAACCAAGCTTCATTGCGCTCTTCAGCAACCTTATTAATGCGGTCAGCATGAGATTGCGCAGCATGGTGTTTCCAGAGTTTTACCCACGCATGAGGATTATCTTGCCACTCACTGAGTGAGCGTAACGCGCTACCATCAGCCTTAACAGGCATCATGGTACAAGCTGTAAAATCAATAGCCAAGCCCTTAATATCGTTAGGGGAGATGCCACTTTCTTTAATAACTTTCGGAACGGTTTGCCTAATCACCTCAAGATAATCAAGAGGATCTTGCAAAGCCCACTCAGGTGGCAAAGCCTTTTTAGAGCTTGGTAGATGACTATCAATAACCGCGTGCGGATAATCAAAAACACTCTCACTAAGCTCCGAACCATCTCGCGTATCTACCAGAACCGCGCGACCCGAAAGCGTGCCAAAATCAATGCCTAAGGTGTACATAGTCCTACCCTTTCTTAAAAACTTTTGCTTGAATTTGTTTAACAAACACCAGAATCACGGTTGCCTTGACGCGGTACTTTGCCTAACAACTAGACTTGGTGACAAAAAAGTCTGCCTAGGCAAGGGCGTATCTTGAATAAGATGAATCAAAGCCGAAACACTATGATTACCTAACTTAGTAAAGTCTTGTCTAACTGTGCTTAGGGGTGGGTAAAAGTAAGAAGCTTCAGGAATATCATCAAAACCAATCATAGAAACATCCTTAGGAATGCTAAACCCCGCCTCATAAAGCGCGTGCATCGCACCCAAAGCCATTTGATCATTCGCAGCAAAAACCGCACTAAACTCGAGTTTCTCTTTTAAGATGTTCTGCATGGCGCTAAAGCCACCTTTGGCTGACCAGTCACTCTCAACTGAATAGATAGGCTCGAGTTTAGCTTTGCTTAAGCTGGTTAAGAAACCTTCTTGTCTTAATTTAGCGTCATGCCAATGCAGTGGGCCTGTTATGGTGGTGATGTTTGTATGTCCTAAACTTAACAAGTGCTCGGTGGCTAACTGAGCACCGTGAAGCTGATCAATGGCTACAGAATGGGCTGTTTGTAAAGGATGATCGACCAGTACAAAGGGAGTAGCCTTACACATAGCCTCAACTTTAGAAATATCAATCTCTAAAGGAATAATGATCACAATACCCTCAATACCTTGCTGTTTAACATAGCTAATAGCGGTTTCTAAATCACTAAGACTAAGCTCAGTTAAACTTGCCAGAATCAGGCCAAAGCCATGCCCCTTTAACGCCTGCTCAATGCTATACAGCATTTGTGCAGGGCCATACTGACGTACGCCGTAACTAATAACTCCAATCGTATTAGACTTACCCGTAACCAACTGCCGCGCAGTTACATTAGGCTGATACCCCAAACGCTCAATAGCAGCCAAAACCCGTTCCCTAGTTTTACTAGAAACACTCGAGTGTTTGTTAATAACCCTAGATACTGTTTGGTGTGACACAGCGCTGGCTTTGGCGACGTCATGCAAGGTTGTTTTTTTGCTAGCTACACTCAAAGTTTTTCCTAAGAGGTGATTTATTTTTTGTGCTTTAATGTTAACGTTAACACTAGCATTAAGGTGTAAGTCTGTCAATCAAAATTGAGATGGAAAAATATATCTAGGCTGGAAGATTTGCTCCTAAACACAAAAGAAGAAAAATAAGACTTAACCCCAGCCCTAATTAAAGAACGGCAGAAAATAGATAAGTCTTATTTTCATACTCACACAGCCTAAGTATCGTTAAGAGCTAAAAATAGATTTAACCCTTATCAGACGTTCTAGCTAACTCAGTTGCCTTCTTATCTGCAGCAATTTCCTCAACACTACGCGTAGCTAACCTAGCTGCACCCCTAGAGTCAGACAATTTAACTCTCGTACCATTTAAGTCATGACGCTCGAGTCTTTCTTGCGCAGCTTGTATAGCTTCTTTTGAGTAGTTGGGCAACCACTGGGCTTGCGCTACGAGCATTTCGTCAGTAAGCTGCCAGATTTCTTCAGGTGTGCATACGGCTGAACTTAAAGGGTCATGAAGCATGGCTTGCTTTAGCAGCGTGACGTCACCATGCATAGCAGCTTCAACCGCCATTTTTTGTACATTTACACTAGCAGAGCAGGTTGCTGCGCAGGCAAGAGGTAAGTCACCCACAACCGGCATATTTATGCCATTGGCATCTACATAACCAGGAATTTCAATGACGCAGCCATCAACTAAGTTCGTAATATGCCCGTTGTTAACAACATTAAAATGCCCACGGTAAGGCCTACCTGTTTCTAAACCCTCAATAATGTAAGAGCCATGCTCTAAACTACGGTTCTCGGCACTTATAACAGGTGCATCTTCAGCTAACCAGTTAGGAAAGTCAGTTTCAAACCAGTTGCGACCTTCTGTACAGACCCTCAAATAACCGCCTGTTTCACCATGAATCCAGTGAGAGAGGTCAATCCAATTTTTGATTTCTTCTGGGCGCTTACGGTACCAAGGTAAGTACTCACTTAAATGCCCATTTGACTCTGTAGAGTAGTAACCAAAACGCCTTAAAACATCAATACGCAACTTCTCTTGCTCACGGTAAACAGGATGCGCTTCAAATAACTCTAAAAGTTTGCCTGTCATATCCATGCCGCGCCACTTGACTGATATATACCAAGTCTGATGATTTATGCCTGCACAAATAATATCTACATCATCTTTAGTAATGCTTTCAGTATCAGCAATCATGCCTTCTTGTTTAGCCCATAAGTCAATGCAGGCTGCTATTTGCTCATGCCCGTGCTGAACGCCATGACAAAGCCCTATGGTGTTGACACCCCCATATTGATTACAAGCCCATGTATTCATAGCCATAGGGTTTGAGTAATTCAAAAAAAGTGCATTTGGTTTTGCATGCTCACGAATATCCTTACAAATATCAAGTAAAACAGGAATGGTGCGTTGACCATACATAATGCCGCCAGCACAAAGGGTGTCACCCACACACTGATCAATACCGTACTTTAAAGGAATATCAATATCATGCTGAAACGCTTCTAAGCCGCCCTGCCGAATGGTACAAATTACGTAATCAGCATTTTTAATAGCTTCAGTTCGCTTAGTTGTGGTTGTGACGGTAGCGGGTAGATTATTGCCAGCTATATCTCGCCTGCAAAGTTGCGCAACCATATCCAGATTGTGCTCATTAAGATCCATAAGCGCAAACTCGGTATCAGCAAACTCAGCTACAGTGAGTAAATCATGCATAAGCCTACGGGTAAAGCCTATAGAACCAGCACCAATCATGGCAATTTTGAGAGATTTAAGTCTTGACATTAGCGCCTCCTGAAATGCTTAGTTAAGCCTAAAGACGCAACTGTTCTAAAGGCTAGTACTCGCAAAAAAAATCTTAATTAACTATAACAGAATGAATCCTACTCGAGTAATAAATAAGCCTAGGTTTTAGAGTTAAGCTAGGGTAGTTCACAGTGAGTGAGCCTAGTCGCGTTGCATGCTTAGTTTAATTTACATTTTGATTAGCTAAAAAAATGTGCTGACAGAACATTTTTTGTAAGAATTCCTCCTGACAAAAGTCATGCGGCTTAGGTAATATGCAATTATGACAAGCCAAAATAAACAGCAAAGCTATGAGCTTTTGCTTGCAGGCTTAGAGGAATGCCAACAAGAGCATTTGCTTAGCCATTATCATGAACTGAATCAGACTGAGCAACAAAGCCTACTTGAGCAAATTAGTAAGCAAGATTGGCCGCAGCTTGCTAGCCTTATTGAGCGTTATGTTAAAGATTTAAGTGTAGCGGTAGATCACTACGATATAAGCCCAGCACCTTACTATCCTATTACGCCCACAGCTGAGTTAAAAGAAAAATACCAAAAGGCTGTTGTGTTAGGTAAAAGCCTTATCTCTCAAGGTAAAGTGGCAGCTTTTACAGTAGCAGGTGGTCAAGGTAGCCGTTTAGGCTGGAACGCCCCCAAAGGCACCTTTCCGGCTAGCCCTATAAAGAAAAAGTCACTCTTTCAACTGTTTGCAGAGCAACTCAAAAAAGCCAATCAAAGCTTTAACACCAGCATAGCTTGGTACATCATGACCAGCCCTATGAATGACGTTGACACACAAAGCTTTTTTGCAGACCATAATTACTTTGGGTTAAACAAAGAAGACATTATGTTCTTTCAACAAGGAACCCTGCCAAGCATAAGCAAAGAAGGCAAAATCTTACTGGCAGATAAGGCAAACTTAGCGCTCAATCCTGACGGTCACGGGGGCAGCTTTAAAGCCCTAAAAGTAAGTGGCGCACTCAAAGATATGAGGCAGCGCGGTTGCGAATACATAAGCTACTTTCAGGTAGATAACCCCAATGTCAAAATAATAGACCCGTTATTTCTAGGTCTGCAAGCATTAGACGGGGCAGATATGACCGCTAAAATGCTACCCAAAGCCTATGCTAAAGAAAAAGTAGGTAACTTCTGCCTAATAAACGGCAAGCTAGATGTCATCGAATACTCAGATATTGCAGATGAACTTGCTGAAGCCACCAACGAAAAAGGTGAACTGCTTTACAATGCAGGCTCCATAGCGATACACATGATCTCAGTAGCCTTTGCCGAAAGCATCATAGATAACCCTGACAGCCTGCCGTACCACAGAGCCATAAAAAAAGTAGCTCACTACAACAACAAAACCAAAACCTATATAAAACCAGACGAACCCAACGCCATAAAACTCGAGCGGTTCGTTTTTGACGCGCTTCCCTTAGCGCAAAATGCTTTTCTTTTAGAAACAGACCGTACAGAAGAATTTGCACCCATAAAAAATGCTGAAGGCAGTGACTCGCCTGAAAGCAGTAGGCAACTCCAAAGTGAACGCGCAGCCAGATGGCTCGAGTGTGCTGGCTTTAGTGTAGCTAGAAAAGAAGATGGCAGTCTTGACGCAGTTATAGAGCTAAGCGCTTTAACTGCCAGTAGTTTCGAAGATTTAAAAGATAAAGATATTCCAGAGATTAAGTCTGGTGATGAAATTATACTTTAAGCTTTTTTCTTAACGGTAAATTTGCGGTGGCTTTTCGGAGCCACTGCTTTTTCTTGCCTAGACACTTTAGCTGACTCTTGTTTTACCGAGCTTTTAGCGGCTTTGTTAGAAGGCTGGCGTTGCTCCATAACTTCATAAGCAAGCATAGCCATAGAAGACGTAACACCAAGAGACTGCTTAAAAGCACGCCCATAAGGAATTTGTAAAATGCTGTCAGCAGCCCTCAACAAAGGTTTGCTAATACCACGCATTTCACCCCCCACAACCAAAAGTAAAGGCACGGTTAAGGTAGCCTGAGCAGGTGTAATAGCTTCTTTACTAAGGTCAGTACACACTAACTTAATACGATTCTTAGTCAGCATAGCCAAAAGATCTTCATCTGACTCAGCAACCGCCATACGCATAAACTCACTGGTACCTGCAGAAGCTCGAGCTACCGTAGCTGCAGCGCTAGTCCAGTTTCGAGGGCGCACAACCAAACCATGCGCACCACAAGCATAAGCAGCCCTAACAGCCTGACCAAAATTATAAGGATCTTCAACACCGTCAAGCATAACCAAAAAAGCAGCCTGAGGCCCGTTACTCAATTCATCTAAAGCTAAAAACTTACGCTCACCCACACGCGCTACAACACCCCCATGCGACTTGCCTTCAACCATACGCTCGAGTTCAGAGGCAGCTACTCTTTTTACAATTACATTTTCTTCAGCAGCGCGTTTTAAAAGCGTATCAAAACGGTTACTCTGACGGTCTTTTTCGAGTAAAATCTCATGAACATCACGAGAGCCAGACACAAGTGCTGCCCGAACCGAAACCCAGCCTTCCAGAAGTAATTCAGACATGTTTAAAAGATTTCAAAAAGGGGAAAGTGGCAACTGGCAAGAGGTTTAGCTTTAGGCGGTGGCGTCTGAGCAATGAGGCAGTCATACAGAATTACGCGGGTGCCGAGGCTTTCTTTTGAGCACGTTCACGCTGAGTTGGGTCAAGCACAACTTTACGCAAACGAATGTTAAGCGGAGTTACTTCTACCAGCTCATCATTATCAATGTACTCTAAGGCTTCTTCTAACGTTAGCTTTTTAACGGGTACAAGCAGGAGGTTATCAGGTTTTTCTTTAACACGAACAGCACTTAATTTTTTATTTTTAGTGACATTAACATTCATATCTTTATCACGAGAGCTTTCACCCAGAATCATACCTACATAAACGGAAGCACCTGGCTCAATAAAAAATTGCCCACGATCTTGCAGTTTATGAATACTATAAGCAAAAGCTTCACCAGATTCCATAGCTACCAAAGACCCATTTTGACGTGTTTTTAAATCACCAGCAAAAGCCTCATAACCGTCAAAAACACTACTCATAAGACCTTCACCCTGCGTCATAGATAAAAAGGGTGTACGGAAACCAAACAAAGCCCTAGAAGGAATACGAAAATCTAAACGAGCTCTTGTTTCGCCTTGCTCCATGTTGACTAAGTTACCCTTACGAGCAGACAATGCTTCCATAACGCTGCCCATCAGTGCATTAGGCACATCAGCAGTTAAAGCTTCATAAGGTTCATGTTTCTTGCCATTAATCTCTTTCAAAATCACTTCAGGACGAGAAACACTAAACTCATAGCCCTCACGGCGCATATTTTCAATAAGAACCGATAAGTGCAACTCACCACGACCAGAAACCCTAAATGACTCACCACCAAGCTCCTCAACTTTAAGAGCAACATTGACAAGCAATTCACGATCAAGCCTATCTTTAATATGACGAGACGTTACATACTTACCCTCTTTACCTGCAAAAGGACTTGTATTTGGGCTAAACTTCACACTCACAGTAGGTTCATCAATAGAAATAACAGGTTGCGCTTCCATATGCTCAAGATGCGCCAAAGTATCACCAATTTGAACTTCATCTAAACCCGTAATTGCAACAATATCGCCAGCAACAACAGCGTCTACTTCAAGACGACTCAAACCCATATGTGTATAAACCTTCGTGATACGAGCCTTTGACTCAGTGCCATCACGCGCAATACGCCCTACCATTTCATTCTTTTGAATAGTACCGCGAAGCACACGACCAATCGCCATACGACCCAAGTAATCACTATAATCAAGATTGGTTACCTGAAACAAAAAGGGTGCAGAAGCATCAGCAATAGTAGCTGGGAAGTGCGTTAAAATGGTTTGAAATAAAACAGATAAATTCTCACCCGGTGTTTCACCCTCAAGCCACGCCTTACCTTCACGCGCAATTGCATGAATAATAGGAAACTCGAGTTGTTCTTCTGTAGCGCCGAGTTCGACCATAAGGTCAAAGGTCATGCTTACTACTTCGTCGGGTCGGGCATCTTTTTTATCAATTTTGTTAATAACAACAATGGGTCTTAAGCCTTTGGCGAGTGCTTTTTTGAGTACAAAGCGGGTTTGGGGCATGGGTCCTTCGGCAGCGTCTACAAGGAGGAGTACACCATCTACCATGTTTAAAGCGCGTTCAACTTCGCCACCAAAGTCAGCGTGACCGGGGGTATCTACAATATTTATTTTTACGCCGTCCCACTCAACAGCAGTGTTTTTAGCCAAAATAGTAATGCCGCGTTCTTTCTCTATGTCATTACTGTCCATAACGCGTTCATCTACAACTTGATTTTCTCTAAAGATGTTTGACTGGCGAAGCATGCCGTCAACAAGGGTTGTTTTACCGTGGTCAACGTGTGCCACAATTGCAATATTTCTAAAATCCATTTTTTCTACGTCCAAACTGTAAAGGTTATGTAAAAGTGAAGAGATATCCTTTAATTAAGTACAAAACAAAATGCGCTTGCTGCGCCAAAGAAAGAGTATAGCGCATAAATGTATATTACGCATTGACTTATTGACGTATTTGTGTCTTTTTAAGCAAGTTATTAAGGATAAAGGGCTATGGGTCTGTATTTAGAAGGCTTTTAGTAAGCAATAGATTGTGAAACAAATGCTTTAAGCAAGCAATTGTTGAAGCTATCAAACAGCTTAAATGGGAAAGCTAAAGACGGATTGAGAAAAAAGACAAAGCCATTCAGTCTTAAGGCTAACTGTTTTTCTTAGTGCCAAGCTTGATAAGATGACAGTTACCATGTCAACCCTAATAGAAGCTTTACCTAAAACAATGGCCGCTGTTGTTTGTTACGGACCCGAAGATTATCGACTAGAAGAATGTGACGTACCTGTACCAAAAGCAGGTGAAGTTCTTATTCGCGTTAAATCAACAGGCATATGTGCCAGTGATATTAAATGTTATTTAGGTGCAGAAATGTTTTGGGGTAATGAAAGCCAAAAAGGCTATTGTGAAACCCCTGTTATACCGGGACATGAATTTATAGGCGAAGTTGTTGCTTTCGGTGAAGGTGCAGCTGAAAAAACAGGCTTAACCTTAGGAGATCACGCTATTTCAGAACAGATAGTACCGTGCTGGCAATGCCGCTACTGCCAAAGAGGCCAATACTGGATGTGCAATGTTCACACGATTTATGGCTTTAAACTAGCAACCATGGGTTCATGGGCTGAGTACATGCTTTTTCCTGCTAATGCCCTAACTCACAAAGTACCCAAAACGATTCCAATACACCACGCGGTCTTTATTGAACCTTTAGCCTGCTCAATTCACGCAGTTGAAAGAGGCAACATTCAGTTTCAAGATACCGTAGTTATAGCAGGCTGCGGCCCACTAGGCTTAGGCATGGTGGCAGCAGCAAAGAAAAAAGGTCCAAAGAGCATTATAGCTTTAGATTTAAATGAACAAAGACTCGAGCTTGCTAAAAAGTCAGGTGCTGATATTGTTTTGAATCCTAGTAAGTTAGATGCAGTAGAAGAAGTGCGTCGCTTGACAGATGGCTATGGCTGTGATGTTTACATTGAAGCAACAGGCCACCCTGTAGCAGTAGAGCAAGGCTTGAACATGATATGCAAGTTAGGCACGTTTGTTGAGTTTAGTGTCATGCGCGAAGCTGTTACCGTAGATTGGACCATAATTGGTGATACTAAAGAGTTAAACATTCATGGGGCTCATTTGGGACCTTACTGTTACCCTGTGGCTATAAGTATGCTGCAAGAAGGTCTTTTACCTATGGATGACATTGTGACGCACCGCATGCCTTTACAAGACTTTCAGCAGGGACTAGATTTGGTGGCTTCGGCAACCTCATCTGTAAAAGTAACACTCGAGCCTTAGAACACGAGTTTATAGGTCTTGTTGTTGTGGCAGCATGACTAAGTCTCTAATGGTGACATGGGCTGGGCGGCTTAGCATGAAGGTAACTGCTTCGGCAACATCTTCTGAGCGTAGGCTGGCATGTTCAGCTACTTTTTCGTTTATGGCTGCTTCTTTCGTAAAGCCCCACAGCTCATTTGCAACCATGCCAGGCGATATGGATCCGACGCGAATATTGTGTTTTGCAACTTGACGACGGAGCGTATGTGTAAAGCCTTGAATCGCGTGTTTTGAAGCGCTGTAAATGGGTTCCCAGTGAATATCAATGTAGCCTGAAATAGAACTGGTTATTAAAATATCACCAGCGTTTTGCTTTATCATTTGCGGTAAAACGGCGTGCACGCTGCGAAGTACACCGTTGATATTGACATCTATAAGGTTTGCCCAGTCATCAGGATTACCGTCAGCAACATCACCTGCTATATAAATACCTGCATTGGCAAAAAGAACATCAATGCGTCCAAATACCTCAAGAGTTTTGTTCACCATATGACTAATCTCAGCTGGTCTTGTTAAATCAGTCGGAATAACCAAGCTTTCTGTGTTTAGTTCAGTAGCTAGAGTGTTTAACTTTTCTTCTGAGCGAGCAGCCAGACTAAGCTTACAGTCTAGCTTTGCAAGTGCTCTCGCGGTAGCTTCACCAATGCCTGAACTTGCCCCTGTAATAATGACAACTTTGCCTGAAAGTGATTCCATGCTTAACTCCTTCATTAGCTACAAAATATGATTAAGCGAATGACAAAGTCTAACTTAGAAAAGAAAATTTAGCTAACGCTTCAAAAGTTCAAACTGCATGTTTCTTTTCAACTTCTTTAAGGGTTTTCATGGCTTCTAAAACACGAGGAAAGCCAATAAACATAGCGCTATGCAGTAAAACTTCTTTAATTTCAACAAAGTTAGAGCCGTTGTTCAGCGCGCCGTAAATATGCGTTTTTAGTTCTGCGCTGCTCCCCACAGTTAATAGATGAGCTATAGATAAAAGCTCTCGTGTGCGCAGGTCAAGACCGGGTCTTGAGAACACAGTGTCATAAGAAACTGTAAGGATGAGCTCAGCTAAGTCTTCATCAAGTGCTTTTAAAGCCATTTCGGTAGCTTGGGCTTTTTCGCCCCAGATTTTTTCTCGGGTTGTCTTTTTCTGTTCAGACATGATACTCAACTATAATAGCAAGCAAGCCAGCAAAAAGTTTAACTGTAACAGGGGAGGCAGTCACTGTATTAGATACGCCTAAGCCCAAGCCAAAGCCCAATTCAAAATGACTTAGTTCATAACGCACATTCTTTATGCTGACCGTCGCCTTTTGACCCAAACTAAGCAAGCTAACAACAGTCTTTTCAGCTAAGTCTAAGTCAAGGCTCGAGTTATTTCTTAAAAAGTAAATGCTCTGCTTACCTGAGTGAAGGGTGACAGTTTGCTCAGCATGTTTGGCTGCTATGAAAATAGCTGCTAAAGACTGATCTAAACGGTCACCCGTTGCACCGAAAATGTTTATTTGCTTAGGGTTCTTTTCTAAGGCTTTTAGTAGAGCTAGTTCTAGATCAAGAAAATCTTTATCAGGAGAATGGGTTTCTCTTTTAATACTGGCAAATGTCTCTAAATCTTCTTGAAGTGCAGAATCAAAGTCACCAACAATTAAGTCAGGTATTAAGTTAAGCGCATTAGCATGCTTAATGCCCGAATCAGCAGCAACACAGTAATCACTTTTTTGAGCAAGGGCTTTAACTTGATCTGTAAGAAACAAATCACCCCCCGCTAAAATAACTGCGTTCATGCAGCTTCAGGTATTTTCGTTTGTTCAGGAAGCTCGAGCCATGCCTGTTCAGGTATAAAGAGTTTAAGCTCATCGCCAACTTTTAGGTTTTCAGGTAACTCTCTGGTAAAGCCTTGCCAGCGTAAACTCAAGTTCCAACTAGGCACTACGAGCCAAAGTTGATGCATGCCACCAAGAAGCTGATGCGCTTGTACTTTAGCTCCGAGAGTGCCACCTTCAAGTTTAATGAGGTCATTACGCAATACCGCTGGCCCTTTAATGTTAGGTACATTTAAAAGCTGCTTCTTGCCATACAAATTAGGATGCCCCAAAAAGTTCGCAACCCAAGAGTTTGCAGGTTTGTTATAAAGTTCATTCTGCTTAGCAATTTGAACTATTTTTCCGTCTCGCATAATGGCAATACGATTCGCAAGCGCAAACGCCTCACCCTGATCATGTGTGACATAAATTGCCCTAATGCTTAGCTTAGATAAAATGAAGCGTAACTCTTGCTTTAAAGTTTCACGCAGGGTCATATCAAGATTAGAAAGAGGCTCATCTAAAAGCAAAATAGGCGGTCTAGGTGCCAGCGCTCTAGCTAAGGCAACACGTTGCTGCTCACCACCTGAAAGCTCATGAATTTTTCTTGATTCATAACCACTTAACTCAACAAGTTTAAGTAATTCAGAAACACGCTCTTGCTTAACTTTACGCGATTCACCTGCCAAGCCAAAAGCAATATTCTTCTCAACATTTAAATGAGGAAACAAAGCGTAATCTTGAAAAACCATGCCAAAGCCACGCGCTTGAGGTGAAGCCTGCGTAATATCTTTAGAACCCAACCACAATTTACCCGAATCAGAAAGCTCGAGTCCTGCAATGAGTCTAAGTAAGGTGCTTTTTCCGCAGCCACTTGGGCCTAGTAAGGCTAGGGTTTCGTCTTCGTTAAGGTCTAGTGAGACGCCTTTAACGGCTTCTACGTTGCCGTAGGTTTTGGTGATGTTGTCTACACGGAGCATAAGTCGTTTTTAGTGTACTTCACAGATGCCTTTAGTAAAGTGCTTCGGATGGGTATAACAGCTGTGTAGCCTTGTGATGTTCATTGAACAACCCCAGCTTGCCTTGTCTGATACCAAGTCCGATCATACGCTTA
>CAYGTA010000054.1:0-15618 GCA_964352605.1 uncultured bacterium
TCGGCAAGGTCGGAATTATAAAGTCTTACGACATTTATAATTCAGCTTAGTATTATAGTTTCTGGGCTACGCCTTCTTTTTTGCAAATTCAGGTGATTGCACTCGAGTTTGCAGTTAGACTTCATTAGGCACTTAAACCCGAACTTAGTCTTCTGGTTCAGTTTTGTTCCATAAAATGCGACCACAACTTGGGCAACGCGTAACCTGGCCATCTTTTTTGGCTTTTTGAACTACGTGAATAGGAAGCTGCATATTACAACCACCGCACCGTTTACTATTAACAATCAAAGCTAAACCTGTACCTCGTTTAGCCCTACGAACCTGCTCATACTGCTTAAGCAGACTTGTGGGAATTTCTTTCACCATGACAGCACGCTCGAGTTTAAGGTTAACGGTACTTTCTTCAATAGCGATAACGCGATCCTCTTCAGCTTGATTCATTGCTTCAAGTTCAGGCTCGAGTGTTTCCATTTCGGTTTTTAGTTCATTTAGGTTTGTTTCTGCGGTGTCTAATTTTTCAATTAGAGGCATGGTGTCTTCTTCTAATTCTTGTACTCTGGTTGCAAATTGTAATTCTTGATTTTGATATTGAGAGGCTTCTTTGGCTGAGCTTGCGCTTAAGCTTGCTTCAGATGCTGCTTTGCGCCTTGCAGACATGCTGTCTATTTCTAATTCATTACTGTTGACTTGTTTTCTTAAGTCGTCATAAATGGCTTGGCTGGCTTGTAATTTTACTTTTAATTCAGCATGGGTTTTCAGTAAAGCCGTTAACTCTGGAGGAATTTGCTTCTTTTCGGCTTCAATACGGTCAATCTCTAAGTCTTTTAGTTGAATGTCGTTTAATTTGCTGAGCATTACGCCTCCAAAAAATAAAGCCGTTTGGTATCACACACCAAACGGCTGAAAATAGTTACAAACTGTGCTTTCGAAGCACTTCACAAAGAGAAGTGTATCATGTTGTGCTTAAGAGAGGTAGTAGTTTTTGACTTTTTGGTCTTTTTTAAAGTGAATGTGACAAGAGTCGCTTAAAGATTAGTTTATTGCGTGAATTTGGTAGGTGGCGTTCGAAGTAGCAGACTAGCAGACGCCAAACATAATAGAATAGCTTAATGATAGAAGATTCGGTAGAAAGTTTTATCTCACAATTTAAACCCTATGCGCTCGAGTTAACGCTAATGCCGCATGTTGAAGGGGCAACCTTAGTGGAGTGTGTTGTGGCTACTAAAGTACTGCACTTTATGGAGCGTACTAATCCTTACTTGAGTATTTCAGGGCAGCAAAAGGTAATTTTGAATGCGAGTTGCAGGGCGCTTACGCCTAGTTCAGATACTCAGAAGTCATTTGAAGTAACTGCGTTAAGTCAAATTAAGGCCAATGGCTTGGTACTCGAGTGTTCAGCTAGAAATGTGATTGTTGATGTTGGCGTTACTTTGGTTGTGAGCTTGTTTGATTCAGATGCTGAAGTAGCTGTGGGTGATTGGGTTAGTTTTGAATCTTTTGCTCCTATGCACGGTTTTATAGTCTATGAACCCTCGCAACAAAGACATTACAGAGAAGAAGATAGCATTTAAGTATTTGATTCAAACATTGGCATAAGAGAAGCATTTGTTTTTCTAGGCATCTAAGCTCATTATTTTTTGGTTAACGATCTTTCATCTTTAGAGATGAATGTTTGCTATACTTATTAGTGCACTTGCTTAAAGGGGGCGACCTGGTTTTGACGGGGTGCTTCTTTGGGCATGGTTGCGCGTCGCGGGAATCCCTGGCCGCGTCATCAAGGGATAAAGCCTTAACTGGCATGAATAACAATAACAGTAGCTACGGCTACGCAATGGCTGCTTAATACCAGCCCCTTGCTCGCTTGAAACCCCGCTTGTGGTTCGCAAGATTGAGCATCATTAAAACAAGCTAGCAACAAACCTCGAACGTTGGGTTTAGCGCGAAATTAAAGACGTTTAAGCTTTAGTTTTAAGCCTGTTAGCCTGCTTAGCTAATGCCGACAATAGAAGTTGCTAACTACACGCGTAGACGCCTGTCTTAAGGTATTTCGGACGCGGGTTCGACTCCCGCCGCCTCCACCAAAAAGCTCGAGTTTTAAAACTCGAGCTTTTTTTAAAAGCGAATCGTCACTATGAACCACAGTCCTAGTTTGTAAGCTGAAGTACACTATAGCTAGCTTTTTGGCACACTTATAATTATGAAGAATTCGAATAGCTTTGAAAACAAATCACCTACGCAACAGTTGGAAATTTTAAAATTTGCCATTGATGCAGCTAATAATTCTGTCTCTGTTGTAGATGCTCGCTTAGAAGATATGCCGCTTATTTATGTTAACAAGGGATTTACCAACTTAACGGGTTACAGCTACGAAGAAGCGGTAGGTCAGAACTGTCGCTTTTTACAAGCTGATGACACCAAGCAAGCTAGTTTGGTGCGTTTGCGTGCCGCTATTAGCAAGGGTGAAGATGTTCAAGTCGTCATTAGAAATTACCGTAAAGACGGCAGCATGTTTTGGAATGAACTTTTCTTATCTAGCATTTATGATGAAAATGGAGATTTGGCTTACTTTATGGGTGTTCAAAATGATGTCACCCAGCGCCATAAACTTGAACAAGGTTTACACGAAGCGATAGAAGCATCTCTTCGAGATGCTACATGGCTGACGCAATCAATTCTAGATAAACTGGCAAAGGCACGCTCAGGCATTAGCTCTGTTGATATGCCTAGTTTTTCTGATCGTGAGTTTGTAGTGCTTGAACTATTGGCCAAAGGTTTATCAAATATAGACATAGCTGAAGAGCTAGACTTATCTGTAAATACCGTTAGAAACTATATTGCGGCACTCTATGATAAGCTGAATTTGAGAACTCGAGTTGAAGTCGTGGTGTGGGCTCATGAGCGGGGTATTGGGTTAGCTAGAGAAGTGCAAGCTGATTCACGGCTTTCTTAAGGGTTTTGTGTACTTCCTAAAGGACACTTTTGGCTTGCTAGAGGGTCTTTAAAGGCGCACAAAGGTTTTGATTTAAAGACCTGTGCATGCTACACTTTGCTATATAACTTAAGGGTAATTAGGAGGAAAGTAATGGCTGAAGTAATCTTGGATCATGTTTACAAGCGTTTTGGTGATGTGACTGCTGTAAAAGACTTTAATTTGCATATTGAAGATGAAGAATTTATGGTGTTCGTAGGACCATCAGGTTGTGGTAAAACCACGACCTTACGTATGATTGCTGGTCTAGAAGAAATTAGTGATGGCACGCTCAAAATTGGTGATCGTGTTGTTAATGATGTTCCACCTAAAGATCGTGATATTGCCATGGTTTTCCAAAACTATGCACTTTACCCACACATGAATGTTTACCAAAACATGTCATTCGGATTGCGTTTACGCCGTACCCCTAAAGATGAAATTGATAGACGTGTACGTGAAGCAGCAGGCATTCTTCAAATTGAGCATCTCTTAGAGCGTCGCCCACGTGAGCTTTCAGGCGGACAACGCCAGCGTGTTGCTCTAGGTCGCGCCATTGTTCGTGAGCCAAAAGTCTTCTTAATGGATGAGCCGCTATCTAACCTTGATGCTAAATTGCGTGTAGAGATGCGAGCATCCATTAGCAAGCTGCACCGCCGTTTAGGTGTAACGACCATTTACGTTACGCATGATCAGGTCGAAGCTATGACCATGGGTACCCGCATTGTGGTTATGAAAGATGGCGTTATTCAGCAGGTAGATACACCCATTAACCTTTATGACAAGCCAGTGAATAAATTTGTAGGTGGCTTCATGGGTTCACCTGCCATGAATTTCTTGGTGGGTACAGTTGAAGGCGGACGCATAAAAGGTAATACTTTTGATGTTGCTCCTGACGCTGCTCTATCTGAAAAGCTCAAAAATCATAATGGTAAAAAAGTGTATTTAGGTATTCGTCCTGAAAACTTGCACTTAGAAGGTGATTTTGAAAGTGATAGCGTTATTAAAGGAACAGTAGAAGTTGTTGAACCTTTAGGCGCAGAAACTATCATCATTGCTTCTGTAGATGGCGATCAAAGCATTGTCGCTCGCTTAAGTGCACACACAAACCTAAAAGCTGGCGATACTGTAGATCTACTCGCAGATCCAACACAAGTTCAAGCCTTTGACCTTGACAACGAATTAAACATTCGCTTTAACTAAACTTTCTTTTCATACACAAAAAATACACGCCGTTAACGGCGTGTATTTTTTGTGATAGGTTATGAAACTATGAACTACATATGCCTAGCCGCTGGCAAAGGAACAAGGTTTGGTCGTTTGGGAACTTATTTGCAAAAGTGCATGTATCCCGTAGGGTTACGACCTTTTTTAGAACTCAGCATAAGCAATCTTATTAAGACCTCAAGCATCAACCTAAATAATGACCAATTAACCCTAATTGTTGGGCATCATGCTGAACAACTAAAGAGCTACTTTGGAACTAAATTTGAAGGTCTGAGCTTAACCTACCTAGAACAAAAAGAGCAGCTCGGCACAGGCCACGCTTTACACCTAGCCTATAAAGAACTCGAGCCAAACTCGAGTGTTATTGCTTGGTTAGCAGATATGTATGTTCCAAGTGGTTTGTTTGCAGCAGTTCAGTTGCATGCTTTTGCTAATGTGCAGACAATTGGACCTGGGCATGATGGTGAGAAAGAAGACCTAAAGGTGACAACCTCTGGTGATACTGTTGTCAAGGCTTGGCAGGGTTCAGAACCCTTCTACGATATCGGCTTATGGAAGCTCTCACCTGAGGTGCTGGCTTTAATGACTAAAGAACGACATGGTGAATACCGCATGGTTCCTAATTTGCAACTTGCTATTGAAAAAGGTCATAAGCTTGGGTTTGTCAAGCATAAAGAGTGGATTCATTTGGGTGGTACTTTACCAACTGCTGAACAAAATGTTCTAAATGTTATTAGTCGTATTTTTGAATTGGAGAACTCTGCATGATCGTGACAAAAACACCTTTGCGTATCCCTTTAGCCGGCGGATTGTCTGATTTGAAGCCTTATGCTCATCAATATGGTGGCGCTACAGTGAGTAGCAGTATCAACAAGTTTACCTATGTCAACCTTAAAGAAAATCTTGGAGGTTATTTTCGCTTACGCTACCAAGATGTTCAAGAAAAAGTATTTGATGTAGAGCACATTAAACATGACTTGATTCGTGAATCCATTAAGCTTTTAAAGTTAGAAGAACATCCTTTAGATATTGTCATTATGTCTGATTTAGCAGGGGAGAGCGGCTTAGGCACCTCAGGCTCGGTTACCGTAAGTTTGTTACACGCCATGCATGTCTATAAGGGCGAAACGGTAACGAAGCAACAATTGCTAGAAGAAGCCAGTCATGTTGAAGTAGATATACTCGAGGGTGCAAGTGGCTATCATGATCCGTCAATTTGTGCTTTGGGTGGTTTAAAACTCATAGAATACGATGCCCAAGGTATTCGCTCAAAAGATATTCAAATTAGCAAAGTGTTTAAGCAAAGCTTTGCTGATTCGTTACTGTTTTTTTATGGTGGGCGGCACCACAAAAGCAAACCCTCTTTAGATTTGCTGAGTAGCCAATTGGATAAAGCCACACCAGCTATAGACAAAATAAAAAGTTTGGCCTATCAAATAGAAGAAGCTTTCTTAACTGAAAACCTTCAGCGCGTTGCTGAAATTATTGGTGAAATGCAAGACTACAAACAAAACCTACCCGGCAAGTTTAAAGATGATTATGTTTTAGATGTAACCAAACGTGTCAGTGATTTAGGCGCATTTGCTCAACTACCCGGCGGAAAAATAAGTGCTTTTGTGATAGTCTGCTGTCCTAACAATCAGCATGAAGAAGTAAAAAAAGCACTTAGTGACTTAACAGAAATAAAACTCGAGCTTGAAACTGAGGGTGCTAAGGCAATTAGTATTTAAGCGGTCTCACCTAATTCATTCTTAAGAAACGTACAACCATACAATGATGGCTAAACTCCTTATCGTTTTTATTCTTTTTTTCCCTATTACTGCGGCTCAAATGATTAACATTGGGGTTGTTTTGTCATTGAGTGGCGAAAATGCTCCGCAAGGCTTAGCTTATGAACAAGCCATTGGATTATTTGAAGCGGAGCTTTTAAAAAACAAAGCCTACCTGACTAATGCTTTATCTATAACGTTAAAAGATGACCAATCTGACCCTGTCTTAACGCAGGAACTCGCTTTAGAGCTATATGCGGAAGGTGCTCAAGCTATTATTTGCTGCCAAACTCAAGAATCAAGTCAAGTGGTACTCGAGTCTTTAGCTGGTAGTATTCCTATCTTTTTACTCTCTGAAGAAACGCAGCCACTAAGGCATGTCTATTCCTTAAAGCTTTCGTTACAAGAGCAATTTAGAGCTATTTTTTTGAGGTTGGCTGCTTTAAACCAAGCGAAACTTGCTGTCATGACTGCTGATACTAGCTTGGCGGATGAGGTAGAGCAAACAGTTCGCTCCTTATCTGTTCCGGGTGGCATTCAAATTATTGAATTAAATCGTTACGCGCTAAGTGAAGCTTTAACCCCTGAAGCTTTGTGGGTAGCTACACGCTTACCTGACGCCGTTTTGCTGTGGGATGACGATGTCGAGCGAACCATTAGGGCGTATAAGGCTCTAAGGGACAGAGGTTTTGAAAAAAACGTTTATATTAACCCTGCCGTCTTTGAGCGTTTATGCGATAAAAGCCAGTTAAGAGCAGCACTAACCCTAGTTCCTGCCATTTTTGATAGCAGATTAGATAGTCATCATCCTTCTTTTGAACAAATAGAGTCTTACCGTAAGGCCTATGAAGAACGCTACGGCAACAGAGATTACACCGGCTACGAACTGTTTGACGCTTTAAGCATATTTAGTTTAGCTGCTGAACAAACACTTAGCTACGGCATTACAGAAACAAGTGCTTTACGTAGCGCCTTGCAAGCAAGCTTAGAAAACCTTGGGTTGCTAAGTGGCTTAACAGGTTCGTTAAACATGACATACCCAAGCGAGCCCTTGAGTCATGAAAGCATGCGCTTTATTCAAATTGAATAAAAGTGGGATTTTGGCCTTGCAAACGCGTTTTTTCATACAGCCTAAAGCCAACAGAATCAAGGTACACTGTAACTAATGTTAGATAAGTTAGAAAGTCTCAAAGAAGAATACAGCGCACTCGAGCATAGCCTTGGTGATCCTAAGCTGATTAATGATCAGAATCGCTACAAGCTTGCTATGCAGCGCTACAGTGAACTCTCACCCATTGTTAAAACCTACCAAGATTATAGTAGCGTTTTACAACGATTAGAAGAAGCTAAAGAACTTGTAAATGACGCAGATTTTGCAGAAATGGCAAAAGAAGAAATACAAGAACTCGAGCCTCAACAAGTTGATCTTGCTTCTAAGCTAGAAAAGCTTTTGTTACCTAAAGACCCTTATGATGATAAGAACGTCATTACAGAAATTCGGGCTGCTGCTGGGGGTGACGAAGCAAGTCTTTTTGCAGCTGAAACCTTAAACATGTATGTGCGCTACGCAGAATCGCTTGGTTTTAAAGTTGAAATTATTGACAGCTTTGCAACAGATGTTGGCGGTTTTAGTAAAGTCTCTTTTGAAATTAAAGGTCAAGGTGCCTACAGTAAATTTAAGTTTGAATCAGGCGTGCACCGGGTGCAGCGTGTACCCAATACAGAAACACAAGGGCGTATTCACACCAGTACTATAACGGTAGCGGTCCTGCCTGAAGCAGAAGATGTCGATGTCGCATTGAGCCCAAGTGACTACAGGGTAGATGTTTACCGCTCATCAGGACCTGGCGGGCAGTCTGTTAATACGACCGATTCAGCTGTGCGCATAACCTATAAAGCAGGTACAGAAGAAGAAATTGTTGTTATTTGTCAAGACGGAAAATCACAAATCAAAAATAAAGAAAAAGCCCTTACGGTTTTAAGAGCAAGATTACTCGAGCGTGAGCGTGAAAAAGCGCAGGCTGAAAGACGAGAAGCTAGACTCGTGCAAATTGGTACGGGTGAGCGTAGTGAAAAAATTAGAACCTATAATTTTCCTCAGTCTAGGGTGACTGACCATCGTATTGGTTACACCACACATGCCTTGTCAGATATTATGATGGGTAACATGACGGAATTAACTGAAGCACTAAGTGAAGCTGAACAAGCTGAGCGCTTGGATGAAATGGGACAAGGTGGCACGGCGTGAGTTTGTCGTTGCTGCCGCAATTTTGCTCGATAGACAGGGTCGAGTTTTACTGGTAGGCAACGATTGGCAGGGGTATGGCAATGTACGCTACACCCTTCCAGGCGGTGTAGTTGAGCGCGGAGAATCAACCCTTCACGCACTTATTCGAGAAGTTAAAGAAGAAACAGGTCTAAAAATAACAGGCATTACACATTTGGCTTACGCGGTGCATGTAGAAGATGTTGCTCGTAACGACAGAGCGGTATCGTTTGCCTTTTTAGCTGAATATGACGGCTTGCTTAACCCTAGAGACCCTGACGGCTTTATTGTTGAAGCAAGATTCGTGCCTGTTGAACAAATAGCTGAAATGATTCCTATGCCGCCCATAAGAGAGCCTCTAGAGGCGTACTTAAAAACGCGAGAGGCAGGTAAATTCTATGCTTACGGTGGCTGGGATGGTCGAGGTATGAAAGATATCTAGTTTGTAAAGCTAAAATAACTAAGGACGTTTGAGCCATAGCGCCTAGCATCAAGCTCAAAGGTTTGTTCATGCTTTAACTCGAGTTTCAGCTGACTGGGGTGCTGAAAAATAAACAAGCCCTCAGGCTTTAGCAAGTCTGACTCAAAAATACTCTGAAATAAGGGGGGTAAATCAAGAGGATAAGGAGGCGCAGCGAACACAACATCAAAGGCTTCTTGGGGCTTTTTGGCATATTTCAGAGCGTCAGCCTGAATCACTGTTAAAGGCAAGGCAAGTGTTTTTGCGTTTCGTCTCATTACCGCAGCCGCATCTTTACTTAAGTCAACCCCAGTGGCATCCCAACCGCGACTTGCTGCCTCAAGCGCAATGGCACCTGAACCACTAAACAAATCTAGGAAACGACCTCGCTCTAAAAACTCGAGCTTGTTAAATAAGGCTTCTCTTAAGCGTGAAGGGCTAGGTCGGGTGCCTTGTTTAGGTATTTCTAGCGCGCGGCCTCGGGCAATACCGCCTACAATTCGGGGTTTAGACATGGTTTTTAGTGTACCTTATTGCTCTAACGAGAAGCTTTTAAGAGGGCTTGTGCAAGGTCCGCTTTTACACTTTCAATCACGTTTGGGTCTTTTGTCCAGTTTCGCCAGTCTTTAGCTGCTCTGGTGATGATTTGTTGAGCTTCTTGCTCTAGCCCTAAATCTCGCAACATTTGAACATATTCGAAGTCTTCAACCCCGTCCCTAACCCACTTAAGCCTTAGAGAAGGAACTGCGTCTGCAATGCCGATCTCTGTGCCAGGGTAAGTCAACATGCCTTCACCCGCCGGATAGGTATCAATTGGATGCGTAACATCTTGCCACGGCTTGTCTTGCCACAAGTTAACGCGCCAATACAAAAAGCCCGTTAAATTATAGCGATGATTTAAAAACCCTTGCATAATGCGGTAATTTATAGGTAAATAATCAATACCCCATTTGGGCGTATCATCTAACTCCATAAGCGCAGTGTAGCTCCATGCATCACTAATAGCCAAAGTCTCATCTAAAATAGCTTGACCGTCGCTATTAGTTAAATAAAGTTCAGGGGTAAAGACCCAGATATCAACAGCACTACGCCCCGTGCCATCATCAAACAAGGCGCGTTGCGGAAACATGACAACCAGCTGCGGAACGCCTGCTTCATGTAAGTTTCTACTCCAAGCTTTCACCTGTTCTGTTATACCTTCACAACGGTCAATCTCATCTGCTGTGTAATTATAAATAAGCAAGGTATCATTAAAGTTAGCTAAGCGTTCTCTGATTTCAGCAACAGGAGGCGGATCAGGCATGGTGCATTGTGACTGGCCTGTAGCGCTCCAAAAACGTAAATCAACTGAATTTAAGCCGTCATTAGCTAAACGCGGAGCTTGTTCTTCAGGTGGGGTAGAGCGCGGCATTAACTTATGCTCTAAAAGCAAGTCTCGCATTTGGGGCGTTTTCTCTTCCCAAATTAAAAAGCTTGACTTAAGACTAGGCGTTCTGGCCAGCGTAAAATCCCAAACTTCTAAAGAAATCGTACCCGAAACCAAGCCTTCACTCGATTCAATAGTGTAACGACTTTCGTAAATGCCAGCGGGGGCATCTGCTGGAACAAAAACATCAACAAAAATAGGTTGGTTTTGTCTTGCTTTAACTTGAAAAGGATGAGACGGAATTTCAGTCGTACCAGCAGCTTCAAAAGGAATAAGGGCATCGGCGTACCAACCCCTACCTAAAGGCGCATTCTGATTTAAAGGGCTACCCCTTTTACCAGCACGATCTACAAAAACATAATGCGCTCTAAAGAGCTTAGGGGCTGGCAGGGTAAAAGCATCATTTGTAAAAGGTGAAACACTAACCAAAACGTTCGTTAAGCCACTACGAGGTGCCCGAATGTTTAACTGAACACCCTCCCACTCACCCTTAGCTGCCGAGATGCCATGAATTGCACGCTGATCAAAAGTTTCCCATTCAGCTCTATCTATACGATCATAAGAAGACAAAAGCCAAGCTTTTGGGCCACTAAAATCAGGCTCGAGTACCACACAGGCAGACAAGCTAAGCAAAATACTGAAAGTTATTAAAGCTGTAATCAAATGGCGTACCATTAAAAACCATCCATAAGGCTTAGTATGGCATGCCTTATCAATTTAAAAAATGGTAAAACCTTCAAATTGACGGGTAGTAGGCCTTGCTAAAGGTATTAAAAGATACTCAGAATCTAAGGCAAGGAAGCTCTGCTCACTCGCTAGGGACCGAACTCGAGCTTGATTGAGGCTAAAAGAAAGATAGGGTTTAGGTATTTAGTTAGCTAAAAGAAACTAGGCAAGCGCTAATTGAGTTTGTTTTTCGACAGCTTTCATAAATACTTGAAAAGGGGCAATCTGCTCAGGGTAACGCGCAAAACTCATCTCAGGATGCCACTGAACACCAAGAATGGCTGCGCTACTATGCTCAATAGCTTCAATAATGCCATCAGCCGTTTTAGCCACCACTTTAAAACCAGCAGCTAAATCTTTAATAGCCTGATGATGATATGAATTTGTACGAATACTTGACGCAGCAAAAGCTTGAGCAAGCGCTGAACTAGGCTCGAGTGTGACTTTATGAAAGAGGCTACCATCGATGGTTCGTTGGCTGTGCTGGTGGCTGTTTTCTAAGGCTGGAATATGCTGGTGTAAACTGCCACCTTCGGCAACATTAATAGCCTGAATACCTCTGCAAATACCAAGAATGGGAATTCCTTTTTCTTTGGCGGCATGGTAGGCAGCTATTTCGAACAAGTCACGACTTTCACCTACCCTACCAAGCTCAGGGTGGGGTGCCTCGTTGAATAAATGAGGGTCAAAATCAGCACCACCACTTAATAAAAGACCATCTGCATTTGCCATATAGTCTTTGGCTAAGCTTGGGTCAAGGTTTGGCAAGAAACTTGGCAAACCACCTAAACTAGCTACCGCTTCGGCGTAGTTTAAGCCACCAATGCTATCAAAGCGTTTTAAGCCTGCTTCCCTTGTAGAACTAGCCGTACTGATGAAAATTTTAGGTCTCATAAACTAAAGCTTATCAAAAAAAACTGAGGGAGTCACCAAAAGTAAGACTTTCGAAAGTGCAAAACAGCGATACTACTTTTGCGCTCATCATGAGCGCGTGCATCCACTCCCCCAAGGCAACTTGGGGGCGTTTTTTTGTAAACGAATGACCTGATTAAGGCAAAGTAAAAAGGAAAGCCAGACTCATCTAACTATATGTTTTTATCTATATACTAATACAAACAAACCTACTGGAGAGACAATAATGTCGGTAAAATACGGATTATTAGGCATCTTGGCCAAAAAATCACAGCATGGTTACGAGTTAAAACGAACCTTCGAACAGCTAACAGGTGGCTTTTGGGAACTCAACTACGGTCAAATCTACCAAACCCTTGACAGGCTCGAGCATGAAGGTATGGTTACCTACAACGTTGAACAAGAAGAAAACGTGCCAGACAAAAAAGTCTATGAAATTACCGAAGCCGGTCACGGTGCACTAAACGACTGGCTAGCCAAACCAGACCCAAAACCAAGACCGCTAAGAGATGAGCTCTTCATTCGCCTAGCCGTCATGTCAGTCCATGACAGCCAACCCCTATTTGACTTACTCCAGTCTCATACAGAAATCTACATGCGCAAAATGGCGCAACTCACCAAGACAAAGCAAAACCTAAAAGCTAAAACCACAAGCCAAACAGCTGAAACTTTAGTAGAAGAATTACTCGTAGATGTAGGCCTATTTCACGCAGAAGCAGATATAAAATGGCTCGAACATTGCGAAGCAAAACTAAAGGCATTTGTAAAGCAAAGTAAAAACTAAGCTAGTGACAGCTTTTGTGGTACTCAACAAAGTATCAAAAGTGTACCGGCAAGCCAAAAAAGAAAACCTAGTTTTAAACGAACTCAACCTTCATTTAGAACAAGGTGAATTTTTAGCCATAAAAGGCTCGAGTGGTTCAGGCAAGACAAGCCTACTACGTTTAATTGCTGGTATTGACCTGCCTAGTTCAGGGTCTATTACTGTAGCCAATTATCACCTTGACCATCTTTCAGAAGCAGTTAGAGCACGCTTTCGGCAAGAAAATATCGGTTTTGCCTTTCAGTTTTTTGACTTACTAGATGAACTTAACTTGCTTGAAAACATTGCACTACCTGCACTCATAGCTGGGCAAGACGCCAAGTTGGCAAATAAAAAAGCTGAGGCGTGGTTAGAACGTTTTGACCTAAAGAACTTAAAACACGCCTTCCCTCAAGATGTATCAGGAGGTGAAATGCAGCGAGTATCTTTAGCTCGAGCAATGATTAATGAACCCAGCCTTATTTTGGCAGATGAACCTACATCTCATTTAGATAGCTTAGATTCAGAGCTATCGCTTGGCTTGCTAAGTGATTTAAGACGAGAGCTTGGCTTAACTATAATCCTTGTAACACATGATGCAAAAGTAGCAGCTTATGCTGATAAAGTTATGAATTTAAGATCAGGGCAATTCGTTTTTAACATGCAAGGAGCAGGGATTGACTAAAGGAGCACATGCTAGCCTAAACAAGCTAAGTATACGCTTTTGGCAAAGACGCTGGTCTTTGGCCCTTAGTTTGATATTTGCCTTAGTCATGCTTTTTGGAATGGTTGCCCCCTTGCTATCTTCTGCTTGGCAAGTTGCTTTTTCAAGTCACTCATCTAGTTTAAAAGAAGCTGATATTAGACTAGTGGCACTAACAGAACTAGGGCTTGGCTTAGAGTCAATTGAAGCGCGTTTACCCCATAGCATTGTCGCTGTTAGCCCTATTTTGGTAAAGGAAAGCTCAGTCTTTAACAGAGAGCTCAATGCCCAAGTAAATGTAAGAGGAGTAGACCCCAAAAGCTATCTGTTTGCAAACACCTTAACAAAAGGTCGTTTTCTAAATAGTTTTGATGTACGCTCCATTGTTATATCCAAAAACATTGCCCAGCAGCTTAAGGTCTCAACGCTAGATACGATTGCGCTAAGTAACAGTAAAGGCTTCAGAACCTACCGTGTTGTAGGCATCAGTGAGCAAAGCGATAATGCTGTTTATATACCTTTAAAAGAAGCCAGACTTGTCTTCGTCTCACGGCAAAACTTAGCCAATTGGTTTGACCTAAGTGTTAGCAAAGACGCAAGCATAGAAGAAGTCGCAAAGACCCTACGAAAGTCCTTTAAGAACGAAGCAAGCATCCTAAGTTCCGACAAGCCAATTAGACAAAAACAATACTCGAGCCAAGGCCTTGTTGGTTTCTTAGTTATTTTGGCACTACTAAGTCTAGTTGCCAGCTTTTATCTACTTAATACCAACCTGAACATAGTAAAGCTCGAACGTCAAAAAAGCCTACTTAATTTACATGCATTAGGTCTTAGTAAACAGAGCCTAACTAAACACTTAGCTTTCGAAATGCTGCTCTTAAGTCTTCTGGCTCTCGCTCTTTCACTACCTGCTATAAAGACACTCGAGTTTTTACTTCGTGCCTTGATTGAAGCTCATGTGTTTTCTACTTTCGTTAACAATGCTTTGTTTAGCTTTGAGCCGTTAATTCTAGCTATGTGCCTGACGCTAGTTTTTGGACTTGCTCAATTCGCATTTAGCTCGAGCTTTAAAAGAATCTTTACTTTAAGTCAAAGCTCTTTAGACTTGTTTAGCAAAGCTTGGTTTTCAGGATCTAAACAATCATGGTCAGTAAGGCTTAGTAATGCTCTTAAGTCGCTTATAAAATTTGAAGGCCGTGGAAGTTACGGATTTTTATTTATAACCTTTACAATTATTGTTACCCTAGGAAGCTTGATTGCAAGCTATCAGACATCAGTAAAATCAATTAATGCACGAATCACAGATTGGGACTTAGTACTATACCAGCGAGATAATCTTAATGGCACCATAATTCCTATAGACACCGAAGTGCTAAATTCACTCATAAGCGTAGAAGGCGTAAAAAAAGTTTCAGGAGACACCCAACTCAGCTTAAAACAAACTAATTTTAACGCAACTCTATACATATCAGATGGAATGCATGACCCAAGCCCTAGTTTGACAAGCTTGCAAATAGAACGAGAACTTGTTGTTTCACGCTCATTTGCACAAGCAAATAAACTAAAAGAACAAAGCATTTTGACTTTAGATACGCCAGCAGGTGCAAAACGTTACGAAATAATTGCAATTATTGATGATATAGGTGCTGAACCTAATAGTATTTACCTAAACCGGCACCACTATGAAAGAGAATGGGGCATACAAACAGCCGAATACTTTGCTATAGAACTCGAGTCAAATGCAAATGAAGCTGATGTTGCCGCAAGCATTCAGGCAAAGTTTGCTAAACAATTTACCTTAGATATTGTTTCAGCTACTGAGATTGCTGAAACAGCTGAAGCGATTATAGATAATAGCTTTAGGTTAAGTCAGTTGTTGCTGGCTATGTTTGTTCTGGTTGCGCTTATGGGTTTGCTTAGTGTAAGCACTGAAAAGCTTGCTGGTCTAAAAAGACAGTTCCTTATAATGCAAAATTTAGGAGCAAGCAAGTTTTATTTAATGCGACTGTTTTTAACTGAATTTTGTACGAAAGCAAGCCTTACAGCTTTGTTGAGTCTCATTTCAGGTACATTGTTGAGTATTGTGTGTGTTAACTGGTTAGGTGCTACAGGTCGTTACCGTTTGGCGTTCACATGGCAGTTTGACACTTATATCGCTTTGCTACTTAGCTTTCTTAGTATTTTATTTATTGTTATGCAGGCATCTGCCAGAACAATTAAACGACAGTGATCATTAAACCTTAAAACCTTTGCTCAAAGATTAAAACGCTATAGCATTGGTTAATCAATTGGTTTTTCTAATTATGTAATACCATTTCCGTTTAGTTCCTTAAAGAACTAAACGCGGTCTTGGACCGTT
>CAYGTA010000055.1:0-15556 GCA_964352605.1 uncultured bacterium
GTCTAGTATTATAACACGATTAAACCAGTTTAGTATCACTTGTATCTGACTCTTTATGATCTTTTAAAAAGGTTATCAGCCTAACGTGCCTGTCAAAGGTAAAGTAGTTGTAGGCCCAGTTAGCAAATGCGTTAAAGCGGTTTTGGTGGCCCGGTAAGTAGATTAGGTGGATGAAGAGCCACGCTGTCCACCCTAGAAAGCCACGTAAATGAAAGCCTCCGAAGATTTTTGAGAGTTCTGCTACGCCTGCATTTCTGCCTATAATCGCCATGCTTCCTTTATCAAAGTAAGTAAATGTTTTGGTTCGCTGCTGCTTGTTTAATCGAATGATTTGTTTGGCAGCATGCTTACCTTGTTGTATAGCTACGGTGGCAACTTGCGGTAACATTTCACCTATATTGTTTTTTCCTGCGGCTATATCTCCAGCTATAAATACGTAAGCTTTATCTGGCACGCTAAGGTCAGGGTTTACTTTTACACGGTAGCCTTTGTCTAGCTCGAGTTTTAGGGTTTCAACAAGTGGGTGGGCTCTTATGCCTGCTGCCCATATGACAGTGTTTGTTGCTATGCTTTCGCCATTTTTTAGGTCTATTTTGTCTTTGTGTATGGTTGCTACAGTGGTGTTGAAGCGTAGGTCTACACCGTATTTTTCTAGGGTTTCTTTGGTGTAGGTTTGTGTTTCTTTGCTGTAGGGTGCAAGTAGCTTGTCGGTCATTTCTACGAGTATTATTTTGGCTTTGCTTAGGTCTAGTTCTGGGTAGTCTTTTTGGAGGACTCGGTCAAAGAGTTCTGAGAGTGCGCCTGCCATTTCGACGCCTGTGGGGCCTCCGCCTACAATGACAAAGTTGAGGGTTCCTGTTTCTTGTAAGTCTGGTTTAGCGCTGGCAAGTTCGAATTGTTTGAGTATGTGGCTGCGTATGTTGGCAGCTTCGGGTAGGCTTTTTAGTAAGAAGCTGTGTTCATAAACGCCTTTGACTCCAAAATTATTATAGATAGCACCTGCAGCAATGATGAGGTAGTCAAAGGCTAAGCGGTGCTTGTCTTTAAGTATGACTTCTTTGTTTTGCCAGTCTATGTTGCTGACTTCTGCTTGGCGAAAGCGAAAGTTACTTTGGTTTTTAAATATGCCTCTGACTTGGTGGGCTATATCGCCTACTTCTAGACCTGCGGTTGCTACTTGGTAGAGTAGGGGTTGAAAGGTGTGGTAGTTGTTTTTGTCTATCATGAGAATATCAACAGGGGCGTCTTTGAGCTGCTTGGCTGCATTTAGTCCTGCAAATCCTGCACCTATAATGATTACTTTGGGGTTGCTAGTCATGTTTTCCTTTCTTACTTAGATGATTTATAGTTATTAGCTTGTGAATAATTTCTTTTATTAGTTTTTGAATTGGTGCACTCGTTACCTTTTTCTTTATTTGCTTACTACGTTTGGGTTAATCTAAGTTAATTTCATCATTTAGGTATAGCAATTGCTGTTAAACTGCTTTTAGCGCTTGCTTACACTGAGGACAAATGCCCTAGGCATGTGAAATATAGTATAAACTTTTTTTCACAAAGTCAAGTCCCATAAAAAATTGGGAGTGCGTAACACTCCCGGAGGTCTTCGTTGCTTTTTCAGTCTAGAAAAAAGTAACCCCAAAAACCGTAAATTTATCACAGCTTTTCATGTAATATTCTCAACTTTTCCCACCTAACATTTGCAGAGCAATGCGACGCCCCGTCGGCGTATCTGCAATACCACCCTCCCCTGTTTCCCTAAGCTCAGGCGGCAACAAACGACCCACAGAAGCCATCGCCTGAACCACCTCATCAGGCGGAATCACAGACTCGAGCCCAGCCAAGGCAAGCTGCGCACTACTAATCGCATGCACACTATAAAACGCATTGCGACTCACGCAAGGCACCTCAACAAAACCACCAACAGGGTCACAAACCAAACCAATCGTATTCATAAGCGCCATGGTGGCCGCGTGGACTGCCTGCTTAGCATGACCACCTATAAGCTCACAAACGGCAGCAGCAGCCATAGCTGCAGACGAGCCAATTTCAGCTTGACAGCCCCCAGATGCCCCCGCAATATACATACTTTTACTAATGATTTGACCTATACCCGCAGCCAAAATAGTCGGCGCAATCAGCTTCTCGTCTTCCAAAGCCAAATGATCAGCAACACCCAACAAAGCCCCCGGCAAAGTACCTGCACTACCTGCCGTTGGTGCAGCCACAATACGCCCCATTCGCGCATTCTCTTCATTAACCGCCATGGCATAAGCCTGAACCCGCTTTAGCAAAGGCGAAGCCAAAACATCCTCAGCCTCCCAAAGTCCCTTAGCATTCCAACCCACCATACCCGTAATACTTGGGGCATCCGACGCAAGACCCCGACTAATTGAGTCACGCATTTCAGCAATCCGACCAAGCATTTCTTTAAAAAGCTGATCCCGCTCAGCCTCATTCGAGCCAACCTCATACTCAATAACCGCAGTTGACGCCAAGCCTTCAAACGCAGCCAAGTCATTAAGCGTCATGGTTATCTACCAAACTACCCGTCATTACTTCAGGCAAAACCCGCAACCAACTAATATAAGAAACTCGAGCTAAATAATCAATCGCGTACTGCTCAGGTCGTTTATCCACCTCAATAGACATAAGCGCACGCCCACCCCGCTTCTGCCGTGCACTAAAAATCGTAGCCACATTCACCTCATCATCCGCCAAGACACGCGCCACACGCGCAATCACACCCGGCTTATCTTCATGTTCAATCAATAAAGTGTAGTAAGAACCAGAAAAACTCGCCTCAAACCCCTTCACCTTAATGACCTTAACAACACCACCCCCCAAACTCGAGCCTGTAACCATAGTCTGTTCAGCTTCATTTTTGAGTTCAATTTGCACGGTATTAGGGTGCACATCACCTAGATCTTTTTCTGAAAAAGTAACATTTAAACCGCGTGCTTCAGCTAAGCTATAAGCATCTGGAATACGCGAGTCATCTGGAAAAAGACCTACGACTCCGGCAATGAGCGCCAAATGTGTGCCATGCCCTTTACCTGTCTTGGCAAAAGACCCATGCAAACAAATTGTGGCAGATTGAGGTTTTTGCAACAGGGTGTGTCGGGCTAGCAGTGCAATACGACACGCCCCCGCCGTGTGTGAACTTGACGGGCCAACCATAACAGGTCCAATGACATCTAATAAACTCATGCCTCTGAGTCTAATATGGATAAAGCCTTATAAAAGCACAAGATTTAACGAATAAAACACAGCTAAACTTAGACTTGACGCTAATTCATGCATAATAGTGCAGCAATATACAACACTAAGCTTAATAAACAAAGAGATGAATTAAAAAAGGACGCATTTATCTAAATGCGTCCTTGAATCGCTTAGGCTTTTAAAACTACCTAATATTCTCTTTTAAATCTTTGCCTGGTTTAAACGCAGGATATCTACTTGCCGGAATCACAATTTGCTCAGTTGTACCCGGCCTAACACCAGTACGCTCTTTGCGTTCTCTAACTTCAAAGGTTCCAAACCCTGTAAGTTGAACCTTCACATTCTTATTTAAACGATGCTTCACGTTATTTAAGAATGAATCCATTACTATCTTCACGTCTTTTTTTGTTAAACCAGTCTCCTCAGCAACAATATCAACCAACTCAGCTTTAGAGACACTTTTCTGCCTAGCCACGACACCCTCCTAAACCCTCTATACTCTTTGGGAAGCAAACTCAACAGACAAGCCTCAACCCTAAACGTTGATTAAGTCTCTATCTAAATAACTCTGCTTCTCGGCACTGTAGCATGAATAAAGCCCAGAAAACAAGTCTAGGACAGCGTTTCATTGACTTTGCGTTGCAACGCAAGAAATCCTAACGCTTAAAAAAACAAGCCAAGACCTTAGCTTAACTGCCCTCACTAGACAGCTTAAGCAAAGCTATACTATATCTAGTACATTAAACTTCAAGCAAAGCTATCCTTCAGGATGATTTGGCCCTACCCAAAGCACCTCTTCAGGCTCTTCTACTGAAGCGATATCAAGATTCACCACAATAGCTTCTTGATCACTTCGAACCAAAACACAATGCAAAGGCTCCGTCTCACTAGCATTCATCTCCTGATGAGGCACAAACGGAGGCACAAAAATAAAATCACCAGCACCTGCCTCTGCCACAAACTCCAAATCATCCCCCCAACGCATACGCGCCCGCCCACTCACCACATAAATAACACTCTCAAGCTCACCATGATGATGCGCACCTGTTTTAGCAGCCGCATCAATATCAACCGTACCCGCCCACAAATTTTTGGCCCCTGCCATCGCCTTATTAATAGCCACCGCACGCTGCATACCCATCGTCGAAGCTGTATTATTATCCAACTTATCTTTAGGAATAATCTTCACACCATACTCGAGCCAGTTTGTCTTTTCCGCTTCTGACATTATTCTTCCTCAACTTTTTCTTCTGCTAATCGAAAAGCAATCTTGTGTTCATCGGGCAAAAGATTATCTACTTTATTCATTAACGTTTCGGTTAGCGCTTTCATAGCTTCACGGCTACTACCGTCAGCTTCAAAGGCTTCACCATAACGAACATGAAACCAGCGACCTTCACGCCAAATTGCAGCAGGTAAGACAGGTACTTTAGCGCGCTGAGCAATAAACGAAGCACCATCATAAGCCTGTCCTTGCTCAGCATAACGAGTACCCTGAATAAAAATGACCGTAACAGCACCTGCTCTTAAACGACGAATGCTTTCTTTCACTGCGCCTGAGGCATTACCAGAGCGATCAACTGGAAAAGCATGCAAATTACGAATAAATAAGCCAAATAACTTTGATTCAAAAAGCTCTTTTTTTGCCATAAAGCTCATAACCCGAGGAAAGCCTACACCCAAGACCGGAGGGTCAAGTGAAGTAATATGGTTACTCACCACTAACAATCCACCTTCTTTAGGAACATTTTCAGTACCTGTCACCCTAAGGCCATAAATATTACGAATAAGAAACAAAACAATCAGCTTAACAAAATTATAAAACCACGTAGATTTTGGCTGACTGCTTGTTTGATTTACAGTTTGATTCGTTGAACTTGCCACAGCCTAAATATAACGTATGTTTACGCTTCAATACCAACTCTTTTTATCATTCCATCTACTTTTTAAGTACAATGCCAACAAAATGCAAAAAAATCAAAAATTAGACTTGACTTATTACTTTACGAGAACGACCGTAAACTGTGAAACCTCTTGATTTAAATTTTTTAATACGTTCCACCTAGTTGTTTACTTAACTTCACAATAGACTGTTCATAACTCTGTCTACCTTCAGGAAACCACAGCAGGCTACACTCTTTAAACCAGTGAATACGCAGTAAATACATCATCCAAACAATACCCTCATCTACAAAAAGCAAAGGGTCTTTAGCCATTGAATCTAGCAAAACAGCTAAGTCTAAAGCTGTAGGCGCAAAGATAGGACGTTGCCAATCAATAAGTTTGTAGCCTTCTTCAGTTACAAAGATATTAGTTCCAGAAAGATCATGATGTACATAAGCGATTTCACCTAAAAATGTATCTAAAACAACTTTAGAAAAAGCCCACTTTCTTATAGTTTCTAGAACTTCATCATTAATGTGTTCAGACTCTAAATTATTTAGATCAGCGATCATCCGAATCATAAGTGCCGACCACTTCTCCTCCGTACTCACATCTAAATAATAGGCTAACTGCCCTTCAATCTCAGAAATAGCCTCTATGATTGTTTGTGCCACAGTCATAATATCGTTATTTGAAAAGTTAGCATCTTTAAGTAAAGGCGCATCAATGTAATCAATAAGCATGCTGCTATGCCCTGCAGCTGAAACACTAACAGTTTCAGCCATTGGCAATAACCCAGACTTGGCGTGGGCGTAAAACTCAGGTTCAACACTAGGGCCAAACTGAGATTTATAAATCCAGCTTTTACCCTCAACCGTTGTTAACAGCTCAACACAAGACAAAGGCCATTCATGCAAGGTTCTTCGCTCACAAAGCTCGAGCTTCAAAATAGCTTCTAATTCAGCTGTACTATGCATGTAGAGATTAAAGAACTCATGGCGCTGCATATTTACTTAAAACGCGTTATGCCCCGTAATCTCACGACCCAAAACTAGGGTATGAACCGTATCTGTACCTTCATACGTAGCTACTGTTTCAAGATTCAACATATGCCTAATGCTGCCATACTCTGTGGTGATACCGTTACCACCTAGCATGTCACGAGAAGCTCGAGCTGCATTTAGGGCTGCTCTTACGTTATCTCTTTTGGCTAGGGATATACGGGGTGGTGTGTCTTTTCCTTGTTCTTTTAGCTTAGCGAGTTGAAAGGCAACGAGTGAGCCTTTGGTTAAGTCTGCAAGCATGTCTGCAAGTTTCATTTGAATTATTTGTTTGCTGGCTAGGGGCACACCAAAAATAGGTCTATCTTCTGAGTACCTTGCAGCTTCTTCTAAACAAAAGAAGCCTGCACCCAAAACACCCCACGAAATACCAAAGCGTGCTTGATTTAGGCAACTTAAAGGACCACGTAAACTGGTGACATTTAGTTTTTCGGCTTCCGTTACGGTAACTTCATCTAGGTAAAGTTCACTCGTTACGCTTGCCCTCATGCTGGCTTTTGTTTTTATATCAACAGCTTTGAAGCCTGGTGTGCTTGTATCTATGGCAAAGCCATGCACTTTGCCATCATCTTCACTTTTTGCCCAAATGATTGCTACGTTAGCGCGCGAGCCACTTGTTATCCATCTTTTGACACCATTAATAACATAACTATTACCTATTTTTTTGACTTTGGTTTGCATGCTACCAGGGTCTGATCCAGCGTCTGGCTCTGTCAAACCAAAACAGCCTATGGCTTCACCACTTGCCAGTCTAGGTAACCATTTCATTTTTAGTTCTTCACTACCGTAGCTAAAAATAGGGTACATAACTAAGCTTGACTGCACACTGACAAAGCTCCGCATACCAGAGTCACCGTATTCAATTTCTCGATTTATAAGACCATAAGCGGTGTAGCTTGCGCCTAAACCACCGTATTTCTCTGGCAGGGTTACACCCAGCACGCCTAAATCACCAAACTTTTTAGCTAGTTCAGGCGGAAACTGGCCTTCTTGCCACCAGTCACCAATGCTCGGCAGTATTTCACCTTTTACAAACTCACGAACGCTATCTCGCATAAGTTTTTCTTCAGACGTATAAAGGCTTTCTAAATCATAAAAATCGTTTAATTGTGCTTTTGTCATGCCTTGTGTGCCTGCGATACTTGCCATTAGATGCTCCTGCCTTTTTGATTGTTTATACCTGTCATAATGCCACACTTAAAGGAATAAAAGGGTAATTATCTACCCAATAGTAATTACGCTAACGCTTCCATAGCTCGTTCCACCATCGAACTAGAAATATTTAGCATACATTAGGCCTAAAAAATGACACTACGGTAGTAGAGCATCTTTCTATAGCAGTTTTTAAGTTAAATACACCATCAACTTAGCAAATCCGTTTTTACTCACCCAGTGCGGCATTTAAAACGCTGGAGCATTTTATAGCTTTTCCCCGAGTTATTTTCCTAGCAAACAACACGTGCGACCTAGAAGAGTATAAAGAGACCTATCTCAAAGCTGGGTCAGTTTGCCATGGAAGCGCTATTAAATGCAAAAGGCCCTATAAAATTCACCGTTAAGTCACTCAGTTCACCCCAAGGCACCTGCGCTCTAATTTAGATACGTTTAATAGTAGCTAAGTCACGTCTATAATTACTTAAAACGGCAACCAGCACAGCTGCAAGCAAAAACAACATGAGAGATAAATAAAGCCACAACAAAATAACTAGCAAACCCGTAACAATGCCGTAAATAAGTGAAAATCTTTCTGGATTAAAGAGCTGCCCAAATAAAACTTGTAAGAGCCTAAGACTTAGCACATACAAAAACGCACCTAAAAAAGCAGCCCCCCAAGTACTAGCTTGTCTAGGCAAATAATGAAAACATAAACTAAACACAAACACAGCAATACCAATACGAAGAACTTCAGTAACACTACCTTGGCCAAACTCAGATATAGGCAAAACAATATTACGAGTAGAAAACCAGTCCACCAAAAAAAGCCAAACGCCTGTCAAAAAAGAAGAAAACAAAGACCAGAAAACTTCAAACGCAATCACCAAAGCAACCGCTACCAAAAGAACAATAGCTACAATACGTTTACGCCAATAAGCTCGAGCGTTTTCAATATCAAAAATAACTTCTAGGGCAAGCTGCAATACAGTGAAGAAGTTTGTACCTGCCCAAAGAAGTATAAGAAACGATAATAGGTTTCTGAAAATAGCACCATCGCCCATTTGACTCACAACCACATTAATACTATTTACGATTAACGCTTGACTGTCTACTTGAACAGGTAAAACTTGCTTTAATAAATCTATCAGTACAGTTTGATACTCAGCAGCCAAATCTGGTCTGTTTTGCAAGAAGCCCGCCAGAAAGCTAGTAAAAATAAGAGTAAGCGGGCCTAAAGAAAAAGCTGCATAATAAGCAAGACCAGCAGCTAAAAGCGCTACATTTGCATCATTAAAACGTTTGTAAAACGCCAAAACAAAAACCCCAGCAGCGCTGCTACTGAGGCGTTTAAACAAAGCAAACACCTACGTTACGCTTTTCTGGTTTCGCTTCTTTCACGCAAGCGATCAATCAAAATAACAACCAGTGTTGCAGCCACAGCAGCCAAAACATGAATAGCTAACCACGCATTCGCAGGTTCCCACGGCAAAGCAATAGCAAAAAGCTCGAGTTTCGCCATTTCTTGCGCTATGTACTGCGGAGCAATAAGCAGTAAAGGTGAAACGATTAAGGCAGCGTAACGCCAGGCATACTCGAGTCCGACAACGGCCAGTAAGAGGGAGCTTAGCAGGATGGGTAGCAGGATGAGCCAGTTCATATCTCCGCCAACCAAGCCTGCTATTGGGGTGATAATAGCAATGAAGTAAGCTAGAGGTGTACCTGCTACGCTAAAAGCTAGGTAGGTTGCAAAGAGTAGCCCTAAGCTGCGGTACAGCAGTGGGATGGGCGCGAGTACGCAAACGATAGCTGCGAGTAGCACAAAGGTGCCTATAATAAAATTTTGGGGTGAAGGTAAAGTTCGAATCATATGCTTTTGTGTTTCAGTTAAAGAGCTTAGGCTCATTAGGGCACTATATCAAAGTAAAAACCAAAAAGTGGAAAGTGAAAGGCTTTTTCTGCTTTCCACTTTTTTAGTCTTAAGCTACATCTTTCATTTTGCTTATTCGCTTAGCAATCTCAGGAATTTCTTTTAAGTAATGTCCTGTGGAAGAACTCGAGTGTGACGCTACGGTTTCGGGTGTACCTTCGACTACTACGGTGCCGCCTCGAATACCACCATCTGGCCCCATATCAATAATCCAGTCAGCTGTTTTTATGACATCGGTATTGTGTTCTATTACAAGCAGGCTGTTGCCGTTATCAACAAGGCGATGCAGCACATCTAAAAGTTTACTGGTGTCATGAAAATGCAGGCCTGTTGTCGGTTCATCTAAAATGTAAAGCGTTTTACCTGTGGAGCGCTTACCTAACTCACTGGCTAACTTAACCCTTTGCGCTTCGCCACCAGATAGCGTTGGGCTAGGCTGACCAATACGAACATAACCAAGACCCACATCTTTCATTAGCTGCAATTTACGCGCAATATTAGGAATATTCTCAAAAAACTCGAGTCCTTCGTCTACTGTCATAGCAAGCACTTCTGCTATGGATTTACTGCGTATTTTTACTTCAAGGGTTTCTTTGTTATAGCGTTTACCTTTGCAGACTTCACAGGGAACATAAATGTCTGGTAAAAAGTACATTTCAACCTTAACGGTGCCGTCACCTTTGCAAGCTTCACAGCGACCCCCTTTAACATTAAAGCTAAAGCGCCCCGGTTGATAACCACGCTTGCGAGATTCAGGCGCTCGAGTGAATAAGTCTCTTATTTCCGTAAAGATACCTGTGTAGGTTGCTGGGTTACTGCGGGGCGTCCGCCCTATTGGGCTTTGATCTATTTCTATGACTTTATCTACATTGTCAGTACCGTCTATGCGTTTATGTGCACCAGGGATTTCTTTGGCACGGTAAAGCTTTTTGGCTAAACTAGCATGTAATATTCGGTGTACGAGGGTTGATTTTCCTGAACCAGATGCACCGGTAATGCAGGTGAGAGTACCTAAAGGAATTTCGACCGTGACATCTTTTAAGTTGTGCTCACTAGCACCTACTATTCTGATGCGTTTGCCATTTCCGTCACGGCGGCGTTTAGGTACAGCAATGCTTTTATCTCCTCTTAGATAAGCAGCCGTTAAGGAATTCATGTTTTTTAGTAAGTCTTCAGGGCTAGCTGACGCTACTATTTCGCCGCCATGAACCCCTGCACCTGGCCCTATATCAACAATATAGTCAGCTGCGCGCATGGTTTCTTCATCATGCTCAACAACTATCAGGGTATTACCTAAATCACGTAAATGCAGCAAGGTTTTTAAAAGCCGTGCGTTATCTCGGGGGTGCAACCCAATAGAAGGCTCATCTAATACATACAGCACACCCGTAAGCCCTGAGCCCACTTGTGTTGCCAAGCGAATGCGCTGCGCCTCGCCCCCAGACAGCGTATTCGCACTACGGTTAAGCGTAAGGTAATCAAGTCCAACATTTTCTAAAAAGCCAAGCCGATTACTCACTTCACGCATAATTGGTTTTGCAATACTGCCTTGCGGTTCTGGCAAGTCAAGCGTTTCAAAGAAATCTTTAGCTTCAAGTACCGTCATGCCGCTCAGTTCAGCCACATTCTTTTCAGCAACCGTAACAGCTAAAACTTCAGCCTTATAACGTGTACCTTTACAAGACGGGCAAGGACGCATAGACATAAACGCCTGCAGTTTTTCACGTGCTGTATCTGTATTAGCTTCAGCTAAACGACGCTCCAAGTTAGGAATGACACCTTCAAACTCAGCACGAAAACGCATGGTCTCACGACCATCACGGGTATAAACAACCTCAATGGGCTCCTCAGTACCATGCAAAACAATCTGCTGAGCTTCTTCAGATAAAGCCTTCCAAGGGCTAGCCAAATCAAAACCAAAGTGATCAGCAACCGCACGCAGCCTATCCCAATAAAAAATCTTATCACCCCCACTACGCCCACCTGACCAAGGCACAATGGCACCCTTACTAATCGAAGCATCTTCATCCGGAATAATAAGTTGCGGATCAAACTCATGCTTAAAGCCAAGCCCCGTACAAACACCACAAGCCCCATAAGGACTGTTAAACGAAAACGCTCTAGGCTCGAGTTCTTCTAGAGCGGTACCGTGTTCAGGGCAGGCGAAGCGTTCACTAAAAAGTTCTTCTTGATTATCGTCAGGTAAAAATAAGCGCATGAGCCCGTCACCGCGTTGTAAAGCAAGTTCGACTGATTCTGCCATGCGGCTGCGATCTTCAGTTGCTATTTTTATGCGATCAACCACTATTTCAATGTCATGCTTTTCAAAACGCTCAATATTACTGTTCACCGCTTCATCTAGCGTTTGAACCAAACCGTCAACACGAACCCTTGCGAAGCCTTCTTTTTTTAAGTCTTGGAAGAGTTTTTTATATTCACCTTTACGCCCTCTTACTTGGGGTGACAGTATAAGCGCGCGTTTTCCCTCGTAGCGCTCTAACAGTCTATCTACAACTTCGCTAGCTGACTGGCGTTCTATTTGCCTACCACAGCTAGGGCAGTGTGGCGTGCCGGCCCTTGCAAATAAAAGACGAAAGTAATCATGAATTTCAGTTACAGTTCCCACGGTTGAGCGTGGGTTATGACTGGTCGTTTTTTGATCTATGCTAATGGCCGGACTTAAGCCTTCTATAGAGTCAACATCAGGCTTATCCATAAGGCCTAAAAATTGCCTCGCGTAAGCTGATAAGCTTTCAACGTAACGCCGTTGCCCTTCTGCGTAAATAGTGTCAAACGCTAAAGTACTTTTACCCGAACCAGATACACCTGTAAACACAATAAAAGCGTTGCGAGGTAAATCAATATCAATGTTTTTAAGATTGTGCTCACGGGCACCACGAACAACTAAGGATTGCAAAAGACTGCCTCCTAGACATAAAAAAGTAAGAAAAAGCTGCTCTTTGGCAACTTTCAAAGGAACCACTATAGCATTTAAAGCTACTAAAGTTACACATGCAAAAATGAACGAAGGTCTAAAAATATCGTATGATAAGGGCCTTTTAATTTTCCTATCAAAAAAAGTAAATCACAAAAAAGTCTTCCTACCTTATTTAACCGCTAAGAGAATTTTGGAACGCTTTTGGAACGCTTTACTAGCTAAGCTATATATCAGCAAGCACAACTGCGACGTTAGTGAAACGCTTGTCATACATAATAGATGTACTTCTTAAGGAGGAAGTCATGAAAAAACAAAACTATATCTTAGCTACCGTTCTAGCCAGCCTCATCTTTTGGGGATTATCAAGCACATCAGCACAAGAACAAGAGTATCTTTCAATGTGCACCAAATTCGTAAGCATCTCAACCGGTTCCGGTAGAGAAGCAAGCTTAGAAAAACCCGCTAAAGACTTAGGCAACATAATCTCAAGACTCGAGCCTCTCGATGTGGTCTGTATTGCTGAGGGTGAGTACTTAGGTCGTGGTGAAAACGGTGTGGATGATATTGAGATTCCAGTGAGTGTCATTGGTGGCTTTAGCACTGACTTTACTACACGTGACCCTTGGGGTGCACACAAAACTATCTTTACTGGTTTGCATAATAGTGAGAACTTTGAAACGCAAGCTAGGCTTTCTATAGATAGTAGTGATTTTGCCACAACCCTAAAAGAAGCGCGTGGTGAAGACATAGCTCATACTATTATTGTTGATGGTCTTATTTTTGATAATGGCCCTCGTAACTTCTATAAAGATGAAACCGAAAGCATGATCGTTCGTCAGGGTACTGCAAGCGATACGCCAACACCTGAAAGTGGCGCTGTAATTATTCGTACCGGAGTTAACGGCAAAGTACTTTTACAAAACAATGTTGCCATTAACTTTGCGCCGACAGAAGGTGTCTTTAGCTTATTTGGTGGTAAAAATGCTGAAGTCATTATTCGTAATAATGTTGCAGCTAATAATACAGGTTCTGGCTTTCGTATAGGCACTAGCTTTACAGGTGACGAAGTACCTAGCTATTTATTTGAAAATAACATTAGTGTTTTTAATCAAAAGCATACTGCTTATGGCACTTTTGGTGGTAGCGGCATTATGCTTGAAAGTAGTACCAATGTAGAAATCTACAACAGCATCTTTGCTTATAACGACAACTTCGGTATTGATAACACCAAGCGCGCTCCTGACGTTGTTTTAAATAACAATGTCATCGCTTCTAACGGTAATGCCGACATGGTTGAATTTGATCTAAAAATGGATTATGACGAAATTGAAGATGAATCTGAACTTATCTGGGAAGCTAGCGGCAACATTGGTGAAGCAATAGCCTTTGAAATTGATGAGCAATGGGGCATCTACTACGTCTCTCGTAACGTTATTGATCGCAACGCAGCAGAAGAAGATGTTCAAGCAACAGAATCTTGGTACAACGATGTTCGTTCATTCTTTGGGCTAAACACCTTAGCACCAGACTTAGATGTAGATTCACCTGTCTGGCTACCTCGCATGCAATTAGATGATGTATGGAATATAGCGCTCATGTACGACGGTCAATACGGCGTCTCTACCCCTGCTGTAGTAAAATACTAAGCTAAGCAACCCTCTGAGCCTCAGCATGTCAAGCATTCTGAGGCTCTTTTGAAATCTTTTGGAGCAAACAAAATGAACAAGTTTTTAAGCTTCTCAGCCCTAATGCTTAGCCTAATACTCAGTAGTTGCAGCATTACAGCTAGCCTAGCTAGTGACACAACTTCAGGAACACTGCCTGAAGAAACAGACTTAAGAAAAACCCACACCTTAACGAGCAGCAACCAAACAAGCGAACAACTACAATGCAGCTACACCGAGCTGAGCTACAAATCAGACAAAAACGTAACTCGAGTGCGTGTTTTTGGTTTAGGTGAGCGCCCTAGTCAAGTTGAAGTGACTCGTAACTTAGCTGGCAGCGTTAGTAAAGGTGTACTACCTAGCTTTGATGCGCAAACAGCCGCAGGGGGTTGGAATGTTATGGGTCATGTGCTTGACTGCAGTGTTTTTGGCTGTGCAGCAGGTGACTATAGTGTGCTGGTGTCTTACTCAGCTAGCTTTAGCTCTTGCCCTCTTGCCCTTAGCCTTGAAGTTGAAGTACCCCCTAACTAAAGCCCTTCAAAGAAGTCTGTTACCGGCATGTCAGGAAAGCTGCCTCTTAAGCCGCCAAGTGTAAAGGTTTCTCGCCCAAACATTTCTTGCCACGCTTCATCTTTAACTTCTTGGGTTGCGTTAGCAAAAGATGATTGTGGACCAACTTGTGACTTGTGTGCTTTTATAGCGTCTTCTTTTTCTTGCGCATAATCACTTATATCCATAATGGCTGCAAATGAATCTTCTGCTACACCGTACATGCCTGCATCAAGATTTGAAAGGGGTGACGTGGGTCTTGCCTCTTGCATTTTAAGCATACGCTCTGTTGAGATTGCGCTAAAAAACAAGCGTTTGGGTGCTGGTTTCGTAACACTATCAGCAGACCAAAATGCCGCTATGGTTGCCCGATGCATTTTTATATGATCAATATGACCATAAATACCATGCGGGTCAAAACCCAGCATGACATCTGGTTTTATGTCTGCAATATGTTTAAGTAAAACTTTTTCAATTTCAAACTCATCAACATTTAAAAGTGCTTTGGGGTTGTCATGCTGCGTGCGTTCATGACGCCCTGAATCTTGAAAGTCAAGCATAATGGGTGGCTTTATGCCCATAGCGTTACAAGCATCTTTAAGTTCTTGCTCTCTTAACTTACCTTTGTCAGTATTTGGATCAATGCTAGGGTCAGTAATTTTGCCTGACTCACCTCGAGTTGCACAAATCAGATAAACGTTATACCCAAGTTTAGCGTAATGCGTTAAAGTGCCACCATTACCAAAGACTTCATCATCAGGGTGAGCAAAAATAGCTAAAAGTGTTTTTGACATGCTTATAAGCCTACGTCTTTTTGAATCAAATGACTGTTGCATTAAGCAAACTTAAGCACGCGTCTAGCCAACTATAGTCTTAGCTTACAATTAGATTCACGAAGCTCATCTAAACACTCCTTGACTTCTCACTTAAAGAGTTTATTATAGATTTAGCAGGGCACAGATACACCTCCTAGAGACACGTGACCCCTCCACGAAAGACCGAATGCCCTCTTCGGTCTTTCTCTTTTCTATACCATTTCCGTTTAGTTCCTTAAAGAACTAAACGCGGTCTTGGACCGTTGAAACCAATACCAAGTCTAAGCATAAAAAAAGACCCCCAACACTTCTTGGAGGCCTTTGCATTTTGCTTAAGCTTTAGT
>CAYGTA010000056.1:0-15396 GCA_964352605.1 uncultured bacterium
TACGACCAGCAGTATAAAGAAGAAAACCTATTTGGTGAGCCTTACTCTGAATTTGTTGCCTTTATGGAAACATGGCAGCCTAAAGGAACTGTATTAGATATTGGCTGTGGTCAAGGGCGAGATAGCCTTTTTTTAGCTGAGCAAGGTTACAGCGTTACAGGGATAGATGCCAGTGAACTAGGCATAAGCCAAATGCTCGAGTGTGCTTCATCTAAAAATCTAAATATAAAAGGGATTGTTGCTGATTTCTATGCTTATGAGTTTACAGAAACTTATGATGTGATTGTACTTGATTCAATACTGCATTTTGCTAAAGCAGATTTGCAAAAAGAGTTAAAGCTGCTTGAAAGACTATGCTCGAGTTTGGTTGTGGGGGGTATTGTTTGCTTGTTTGTGCATAAGTCTAAGGCTAAGGAGAAACAGCTTAAAGGTTTTTTTGCTGAGCGCTTTCCGGCTTGGTGCTGTTTAAAAGATTCTTATATTGATTACACTTATTTTGAGAAGGCTTCTGATTTCAAAGCATCATTTCAATATCATATGTATTTTATGCAGAATGTAGAGGGTTAAGCTATGGATTTTTTGTTGACAGATGAACAAAAAATGATTGTTCAGGCGGTCAGAACGTTTGTGTCTAAAGAACTTGCGCCTTTTGAAGAAGAGGTTGAGCAGAACAACGAGGTTCGCCCTGAGCTTGCTGAGCAAATAAAGAAGCGTGCTATTGAGCAGGGCCTTTATGCTGCCAATATGCCTGTTGAACTGGGGGGGGGTGGGCTTGATAGTGTAACTATGCTGCTTATGGAGATTGAGCTTGCTCAAACAAACTATGCGCTGTCGAGTTTTGTGTATCGGCCTAGTAATATTTTGCAGGCTTGTGTGGGTGAGCAGCGTGAGCAGTATTTGCTTCCTTGCATTAGGGGTGAGCGTATTGATTGTATTGCTATGACTGAGCCAAATGCGGGTAGTGATTTGCGGGGTATGCAGGCTAAAGCTGTTGCTGATGGGGATGCTTTTGTTTTGAATGGTACGAAGCATTTTATTAGTCATGCAGATGTGGCTGATTTTACGATTGTGTTTGCTGCGACAGCTGAAGAGGAAACATCTCGTGGGCCGCGTAAGAAAATGACGGCCTTTTTTGTAGATAAAGGTACGAAAGGTTTCGAGGTTAAAAAGGGGTATGACATGGTTTCGCACCGTGGCTATCATAATTGTATTTTAGAGTTTGATAACTGCCGGGTGCCTGCAAGTAATATTTTGGGTGAGCTTGATAAGGGGTTTGATACGGCAAATGACTGGTTAGGGGCTACACGTTTGCAGGTTGCAGCGACGTGTATTGGTCGGGCTCGTCGTGCGCTTAACTTGGCTACTGAGTGGGCAGCGCAGCGTGAGCAGTTTGGGCAGAAGATAGCTAAGTTTCAGGGAGTTAGTTTTAAGCTGGCTGATATGTACACGCAGCTTAAAGCTGCTGAGTTGATTTGTTTTGAGTGTGCTTGGAAGCATGATCAGGGCACCGCGACTGATCTTGATTTTGCCACTGCGAAGCTTCATGCCAGTGAAACGCTTGCTTTTATTACAGATGAAGCTATTCAGATTTTTGGGGGTATGGGCCTTGCTGAAGAGAACCCACTGGCGAGACTCTGGCGGGACGCTCGAGTGGAGCGTATTTGGGAGGGCACGAGTGAGATTCAGCGTCATATTATTTCGCGGTCTTTGCTGCGGCCTTTAGGAGCTTAGGTTGAAGTTTTCTGCGTTGGTTGATCGTATTTCTGGTGAAGCTGCAGATGCTTGGGCTTTGCATAGTGAAGCAAGTGAGGCGGCTAAGACGGATAGTAGCGTTATTTTGTTGAGTGTGGGTGATAGTGATCTTGATACGCCTTTGCTTATTTCGGAGCGGCTTATTGAGAGTGTGCGTGCGGGCCGTACGCATTATGCGAGTACGGTGGGGGAGCCGCCTTTAAGGCAGGCGATTGCTGAGTATTATCAGGCTAAGGGCTTTGGTCAGGTTAAGGCGTCTAATATTGTGGTTATGCCGGGTACGCAGAGTGGTTTGTTTGCTGCGGCTATGTGTATTTTGAGTGAAGGGGATGAGGTTATTATTCCTGAACCTATGTATGTGACGTATCCGGGGTTTATTGGCGCGACAGGCGCAGTTGTTAAGCCTGTTTCGCTTAATGCTGATGCTGGTTTTAATCTTAATGCTGCTGATATTGCTGCGGCTATTACGCCTAAAACAAGGGCGATTGTGCTTAATAGCCCTAATAACCCGACGGGTGCTGTGATTGATTTTGATACCTTTAAGGCCATTGCTGAGTTATGTAAGCAGCATGATTTATGGCTTTTGAGTGATGAGGTTTATTTAGAGCTTTATTTTAATGAGCAGCCCACGAGTGCTTTGCTATTTTCTGATATTGCCGATAGGGTTGTTGTTACGTCTAGTTTATCTAAGTCGCACGCCATGACAGGCTGGCGTTTAGGTTGGATTGTTGCACCTGATGCGCTGGTGAAGCACTTGTATAATTTGCTTACCGCCATGATTTATGGTGCACCTATGTTTATTCAGGATGCTGCCATTGCTGCTTTTGAAGACCCTGCCATAGTGACTGAAATGCGGGCTATTTTTAAGCGTCGGCGTGATGTTTTTTGTGAGCAGCTTAATGCCTTACCTTTGCTTTCATGCTTAGTGCCAGACGGAGGCATGTTTGTCATGCTTGACGTTAGAAAAACTAGCTTAAGTGCAGGTGAGTTTGCAAGGCGTTTTTATGATGCTGAGAAGGTTAGTTTACTGTCAGCGGATGCTTTTGGACCCAGTGCCAAAGGTTACTTGCGAGTAGGCTTAGTGTTAAATGAAGAAAAGCTAAGTGAAGTAGCTAAAAGACTCGAGCGTTTCTTGGTTGGTTTAAAAGCATGACTTGCGGTGAGGCGATTGTTAAGTTACTTGAGGCTTATGGTGTTGAAACTATTTTTGGTATTCCGGGGGTGCATAATTTAGAGCTTTATAGGGGGCTCGAGTCTTCATCTATTAATCATGTGTTAACGCGGCATGAGCAGGGTGCTGGTTTTATGGCGGATGGTTACGCAAGGGCATCTGGGAAGGTTGGTGTGTGTTTCGTGATTTCTGGTCCGGGTGTTACCAATATTGCTACGCCTATGGGTCAGGCATTTTCTGATTCTATGCCTATGCTGGTTATTTCGAGCGATGCACCTTTGGCGAGTTTGGGTAAGGGTTTAGGCTATTTGCATGAGGTTAGTGATTTAGCTGCTGTTACTCGACCTTTAACAGCGTTTAGTGAAACTGCTACCTGTGTTACAGATGTGCCTGTTTTGATAGCTCGAGCGTTTAATGTGTTTGCGTCGAAACGCCCTCGTCCTGTGCATATTGTTGTTCCGCTTGATGTTTTGGCGCAAGAGCTTGAAGCTGATTGGTTTGTGCTTGATAAAGCTAATAGAAAAGCTGTTGCGTCTGCTGCTCAAGTAGCGTCTGCAGCGCACTTATGTGCAAAAGCAAAGCGGCCTGTCATTATTGTTGGGGGTGGCTTTGAGCGTTCAAATGAAGCATCTGACTTGCTTATAAGCTTGGCTGAGCGTTTAGGGGCAGCGGTCGTTACAACGCATAACGGTAAAGGTACTATGCCAGATAAGCATCCTCTTTCTTTAGGCTCAACCGTTTCGCAAGCTGCCACGCAAGCGTTTATCAGTCAGGCTGATCTTGTGCTTGCTTTAGGTACTGAGTTATCTGAAACAGATTGTTATGCAGGGCATTATGTTTTTAACGGAAAGCTTATTCATGTAGATATTGACCCAAGTAAATTAAGTGATAGCTTTAAAACAGACTTAGAGATTCTGTCAGATGCAAAGCAGTTTGCTGCGGCGTTGTTAAGAGCATCTCAAGAGCATTCTCATGAAGACCTTAAAAAAGCTGTTAAGAAAGTACGTGATGCCGTTATTGAAGGTTTAGCTGAGTATGAAAAAGAGCATTACGTTTTTCTGAAGCTTTTACGAGAAAATTTGTCAGAGGATGCCTTTGTTGCTGCTGACATGACCCAAATAGCCTATTCGGCTGCGAGTCTTTTAGAAATAAATAAACCAAACTGCTGGTTTTACCCAGCGGGTTACGGCACGCTTGGCTTTGCGTTGCCTGTTGCTATTGGCGCTAAGCTTGCTTCCCCCAATCAAGATGCGGTTGTATTAATCGGAGATTATGGCTTTCAGTACACCCTGCAAGAGTTAGCAACCGCGACTGAGCTAGCACAAGCGCTAGTAATTATTCTTTGGAATAACGAAGGACTAGGTGAAATAGAGCGCAGCATGAAACAAGTCAATATAAACCCTGTCCAAGTTAAACCCTTTAACCCTGATTTTATTGCTTTGGCAAAAGCGTACGGCTGTGACGCTGTTAGCCCAAGCAGCAAAGCAGAATTTGAAGAAAGCTTAAAAACAAGTTTTAGTAAAAACAAACCCACGCTCATAGAAGTCAAACAAGGCTCGAGTTGGATTATATGAAAAAAAGAAGCAAGAAAAGTAAAAAAAAAGAGCTGTTGCATCAATTATTAAAAGCTTTTCGTTTGAGAGTTTCTTACCATGCCTAATACCTTAAGACGCACCCTAATGATTGCCGTATTTGTGAATATGACAGGCGGGCTCATATTCTTCCCTTACTCGAGTCTTGCTCAGCGGCTTTTGGGTTTGCCGTTGGCGAGTTCGTTTTATTTGTTGCTTGTGTCATTCTGGATTTTTTTGTTTGCAGGCATGTTTTTACTTATGCTTCAGCGCAATAAGGCTAATGAGGGTGTTTTACTACTTTCTGCGCTCGGAAAACTAAGTTTTGCAGCGCTCGTATTTGCGTTTGTGCTGAGTGGGCAAATAGGCTTTCTTATGAGTTTTGCTGCGTTAACGGATGTTATTATTGCTATCTTTTTCCTGCGTTTTGTTAAGGATGGTTTGTGACCCAAGAAGCTGCCATGAAGCGCTTGTTGCGCCCTGAAAACATTGCGGTTATTGGTGGGAGGTTTGCAGATGCGGTTATTAAGCAATGTGATTTTGTCGGTTTTAAAGGACAGATTTATCCTGTTAATCCAAGACGTGAAAGCATGCAAGGACGTCGCTGTTTTGCCTCAGTTAAAGACTTACCTGTGCCTCCTGATGCGGTTTTTTTAGCGGTTGATAATAAAGCTAGCATCCTTATAGTTAAGGACTTAGCTGAGTTAGGTGCAGGAGGGGTTGTGGTTTACGCAGCGGGTTTTGCTGAGCATGACGCTGAAGGTGAACGCATGCAAGTTGAACTGCTGAACGCTAAAGGAGGCATGGCGTTGGTTGGACCAAACTGCTACGGCATGCTGAATTACCTTGATGGTGTGGCCCTCTGGCCAGATGAGCATGGTGGCAAAGCCGTAAGCTCTGGCGCAGCTATTGTGCTTCAAAGTGGCAATATTGGTGTGAGCATAACTATGCAGCAGCGCAGCTTGCCTTTGGCTTATTTAATTTCAGTTGGAAATCAGGCTGACCTAGAAATGCATGATTACATTGAGGCTTTTTTAGAAGATGAGCGAGTTACTTGTATAGGCTTGCATATTGAGGGTTTAAAAGATGTTCAGGCCTTTTCTAAAGCAGCCTTAAAAGCTTTGCATAAAGGTGTACCCATAGTTGTTCTAAAAACAGGAACATCAAATGAAGGCCAAAAACTTACCTTTAGTCACACTAGTTCATTATCAGGCTCAGATGATTTATACAGCGCTATGTTTGCCCGCTACGGTGTAGCACGAACCCGAACCATTCCTGAGTTTTTAGAGACTCTCAAGCTTCTTTCTACAGTAGGTAGTTTAGCCACAAAAAAGATTGCTTCCATAAGTTGCTCAGGGGGTGAAGCTGCCCACATAGCTGACCTTGCCAGCAAACTAGGACTCGAGTTTCCTCTTCTAATCCCTACCCAAGAAAAAGCCTTGTTTAATGTCCTAGGTGACAAAGTTGCGTTATCTAACCCCCTTGATTACCACACTTACATCTGGAATAACGAAACTGCTCAACAAGCTTGCTTTGCAGCTATGATGCTTGGTGAGCAAACCCTAACTATCAAGATTCTTGACTACCCTAAATCTGACCTTTGTGACATAAGCGCATGGGATAAAACAGCTCGAGCTTTCATGAATGCGCTTAAAGAACGAAACTCTAAGGGTGTGGTGGTTAGTACGCTAAGTGAAAATTTACCTGAGCAAACCAGAGACTGGCTTTTGTCAGAAGGTGTTGCGCCCATGCAAGGCTTAGAGGATTGCTTGTTAGCTGTAAATCATGCTCATGAGCTTTTCTTAGTGCAACAAAAACGAGCTGTTTTAAAGCCATTGCAGGCCTTTAGCTTAAGTACAGGAATTGCAAAAAACCTAAATGAATTTGAGGCCAAAAAAATACTAGAACACTACGGCTTTAAGCTACCAAAAGCTCGAGTTCTCAGTAAAAACGATGATCTTGCGATGGCTTGCATTGAGCTTGGGTTTCCGCTTGTGTTAAAGGTTCTATCTGCAGATATCTTGCATAAGTCTGATCTGGGTGGCGTTGAGCTTAATTTGCAATCAGTAGCTGGCGTTGAAGCCGCTTTAACTAAGATGCAAGATTTAGGTCAAACCTTTTTACTTGAACAAATGCTTGAAACACCCATTACAGAACTCATTTTGGGTATCTCACGAGATGAGCAGTTTGGTTTGAGTATCACGCTGGGTGTAGGAGGTTTGCTGGTCGAGTTACTCAAAGATAGCCAGAATCTCTTGCTACCTTTGAACATAGAAGATGTTAAAATGGCTATTCAAAAGCTAAAGATCTATCCAGTATTCTGTGGTTACAGAGGACAACCTAAAGTGCATCTTGATGCACTTATTGACGCTGTCATGAAGCTAGTTAAACTTGCTGATAGCTATAAAGAAAGCTTACTCGAGTTGGATATTAACCCGTTATTTGTATATAAAGACTCTGTTGTTGCAGCTGACGCTGTTATTCGGCTTCTCGAAAGGTGAATTTGATTTATGTCTTATGCTGTTAAACTAAATAAAAACGGGTCAATTCTTGAAGTTACTTTAGATCGCCCTAAAGCAAACGCTATTGACGCGGTGACAAGTCGTGAAATGGGTCAAATTTTTGCTGACTTTAGAGATGACCCTAGTTTAAGGGTTGCTATTTTGACAGGGGGAGGCGAGAAGTTCTTTTCCGCTGGTTGGGATTTATCAGCGGCGGCAGAGGGTGAAGAAATAGATGGTGATTACGGTGTGGGTGGCTTTGGAGGCATAGCGGAACTGCCTAAGTTAAATAAGCCTGTTATTGCCGCGGTTAATGGCATGGCGGTGGGGGGTGGTTTTGAGTTGGCGCTTGCCTGTGACTTAATTGTAGCTGCAGAGCATGCTCAGTTTTTCTTGCCAGAAATTTTTGTAGGTGTTTTAGCAGATGCTGCTAGCATTCGTTTACCAAAACGCTTACCGCATCATATTGCTATGGAAATGCTTTTAACAGGGCGGCGCATGCCTGCTGATGAGGCTTTAAGGTGGGGGCTGGTGAACGCTGTTGTACCTTTAGAAAAGCTTATGGACAAGGCCAGAAGTTTAGCTGAAACCATTGTGCAAGCTGCACCTTTATCTATTGCTGCGGTTAAAGAAGTTAGCCGAGAAACTGCTGCTTTAAGCACTCAAGATAGCTATAAGAAACTGCGTAGTGGTGATTTAGACAGCTATCAGAAAATGCTTGTTTCAGATGATGCCATAGAAGGCCCTAAAGCCTTTTCAGAAAAGCGTGACCCTATTTGGAAAGGCAAGTAAAGCTTTTACTTGTCACAGCGAATATTTTTTACCTGCTCTATTCTTAAAGTACTAGTTTTAGTTAAGGATGAGATATGAGCAAGCAAGAAAAGCAATTACTTAAGCTAATTAAGCAGTCACCAGACATTGCCTTAGCGGAGCTTACTAAGCAATTTAATGACAAAGCAGATTACTGGGACACGCTAGCGCTACTCGCTTCTTTAGAAGAACAACAAAAAATAACTTGCTATCAAGAAGCTGAGCAAGAACCAAGCTTTAGAGTACAGCAGTCATCGAATGGTATAACAACTAGACTAAAAACGCTATTTACAACCTTCAAAAGCAAAAAAACAAACTACCCTAAAAATAGTCAAGTAACAAAACTCGAGCGTTTGTTTGAGCTTGAGAAGAATCCTTTGCAAAAGAGTCATTATGAGGTTGAGCTGTTGTTAGCTAAAGGTCATTCGGTGGCTGAGGTGTCTGACAAGACGGGCTACAGTGTGTATTGGGTGACTGAACTAGCTCAGAAAAGTACGGTTTTGCCTCAAGTAGTGGACGTTAATACTAGGGTGATTAGGCCTTTGGTAGATTTGCTTAGTGGTTAAGCCTTTTTTTATTTTTCAAGATTGTTGGCCGAATTATTCTTCTTGTTTGGGGTCTAGTGCGTCTTGTAGACCATCACCTAAGAAGGTAAAACCCAGCATGGTTAAAGCTATGGCTAGTGTTGGAAAGAGGGCTAAATGCCAGTAGACACGCACATAAGCGTTGCTTACACCAACCATTTTGCCCCAACTGGCTATGGGGTCATTTACACCTAAACCTAAAAAACTCAAGCCTGCTTCTGCAAATATAGCTGCAGGTATACCAAAGCTCACTGCAACCAATATGGGGCTTAGAGCGTTGGGCAATAGGTGTCTCATCATGATTCGCCATTCGCCTACACCTAGGGCTCTAGCTGCTAAGGCATAATCTTGTTCTCTTAAGGTGAGTATTTGGGCTCTTGCTAAACGCGATACACCAATCCAACTGGTAATGCTTAGCGCAACAATAATGGTTCTTAAGCCGCCCCCTAAAACAGAGATAATTAAAATGGCAAAAAGGAGTGACGGAAAGGCAGTCATGACTTCAATAACGCGTGAGTAGACAAAGTCTATTCGGCCTCCTAGATAGCCGGCCAGCACACCGAGAGGTACACCAACCAGAATGGCGATGCCTTGAACAGCTAGCGCTACAATAAGAGAGGTTCTTGCCCCAAATATGAGGCGACTTAAGTAGTCACGGCCCACTTCATCTGTCCCTAAAGGATGTTCTGGATGTTGAAAAGGTTTTTGTAGCACCCTGTCAAAATAAGCTCTGCCAGGTTCAAAAGGCGCTAAGACATTTGCGAAAATGGCAAGGAAAACAATTGTTGAAACGATTATTAGACCAAAAACAGCCAAGCGATTGCGGAAAAAGCGTTTGGCTGCGTCTTGCCAAAAGCTGCGGCTTTGAACTAAAGCTGGGTCAATCATAATGGGTTCACGGCGATTGCGTTTAGATGTCAGCATAAAATTAAGCTTCTTTAGCGCCACCAAGGCGCACTCGAGGGTCAATAAGGGTGTAGGCAATATCTGTTAAAAGGTAGGTTATACCCCACAGTAAGGCAATAAGTAAAAAGGTTGCCATAATCATTGGGTAGTCTCGGTTTAAGGTACTGGTTACAAAAAACTTACCTAAGCCGTTAATACGAAAAATAGATTCAATAAAAATACTACCTGTAATAAGATTTGGAATTTCTGTACCTAAAGCGGTCACCATAGGAATTTGAGCATTACGAAAAACATGCTTGCTCATAACAACGCGTTCACTCACGCCTTTAGCTCTAGCCGTACGAACATAATCTGCACGTTTAACATCAATAATGCTCGCTCGAGTGTAGCGAGCTACAATGGCCATGGGTGCTAGGGCGTAGGCAATCACGGGTAGAATCCAGTCGGTACAAAAATAACTGCCTATTAAGCAAGTGGCGTTAGATGAGCTCCAGCCGCCCATGGGTAGCCATTGTCTTGCGACTGCAAAAAACAATATGAACCACATGGCTATAACGAAGTTAGGCACAGTAAAGCCAAGGGTGGTTGTAAAGGTCACCAGATTATCTACCCAGGAGTTTTGATTGTAAGCTGCAAACATGCCTGCTGTTATGCCCACTCCAAAGGCGACAATGAGCGTCATTATTCCTACCTGAACGGTAACGCCCCACGTTTTGCGAATGAGGGCTGCTACGGTGGTGTGGGGTTGTTGATAAGGTATGCCAAAGTCGAAGCGTAAGGCGTTACTCATGTAGTTAATATATTGCTGCCAGACAGGTTTATCTAAACCGTATTTTCTCATCATGTTTTCCATGGCTGCGGGTGGAAGCTTGCCATCTGTTTCGTCAAATGGCCCTCCGGGTACAGCGTGCATGACAGAAAAAACAATAATAGAAACAGCGAGTAAAACAAAAATAAGTGAGAGGATGCGTCCTATGATGTAACGAGCCATTTATCTCCCAAAGCTAAAAGCATAATAAAAATAAGGTTTGTTGTGACTTAAATAAGATAGATTTCTAGATTGAAGAAAAATAAAGAAGTAGGGGGAATTTTCCCCCTACTTTAATGAAAGCTTACTTTACACCGATGTAGACATCTCCCCAGAAGTTGTCGTTACCCCAATGAACTCCACTAATACCGTTTGAATCAGGTACACGGAAGCTGTCACCTAGAACATAAGGCTTAAAGAGGTCGCCTTGCCAACGGTGAGCAATAAAGATACCACCGACATCATCAACTAGAATGCGCTCTGCATCTTTGAACATTTGGGTACGTTTTTCATCGTCACCAACAAGAGCACTTGCTTCTGAAACAAGGGCATCAAAGTCATCATTAAACCAAGCGTGACGACCTGAAGAGACCCAAATACCTAAGAGGTTTGCAGGATCAAGAAAATCCATACCGTAGGAAACAGCGCCAAATTGAAGCTCTTTTGCGTTCATAGCATCTGTATAGACTTTACCGTCTTTATTTGAAACTTGAATATCAATGTTCAAGCATTGCGCAATAGAAGCAGCAGACGCTTGGTAAACAGCTGCCATAGCGGGGCCTTCACCACGAAGCCACATCTCTAAAGCAGGGAAGCCTTCGCCACCAGGGTAGCCAGCTGCTGCCAAATGCTCATTTGCCATATCACAATTAAATGATTGATACTCTGAAAGCTCTCCTTCAGTATCGGAAGCAGGGTAGCCGGGCATAAGCATAGAGTGTGCAGGCATAGCTTTAATTTCACCAAAAACGTTCGTTACAATTGCATCCCGGTCAACTGCCATGGCAAAGGCTTTACGAACATCAAGATTATCAAAAGGTGCTGTTGTTGTGTCCATCATTAGATAATCAGTACGAAAATCACCAAAGTGACGGAAGTAGTTATCACTTAATTCAGGTTGACTTTCAATAATTGAAAAATCAGCAGGTGTTAAATACTCATAAGGAACACGATCAACTTCACCAGCTTCAAACGCAGCAAAGAACGTTGCAGGTGCCATATAGATACCCTCAATGCGCTCGAGTCTTGCTGGGCGGTAGCCTGTGTAGTTCGGGTTCTTAACAACTGTAATTTTGTTGCCGGGGTCATACGACTCGAGCATGTAGGGGCCAGCTGAAACAGAGGTGGCGGGGTCGTTGTTGTAGTAAGGGCCATGAGCTTCGAGTGCTGCTTTTTGCATGACAAAAGCGAACTTCATGACGCCTGGTAAAGGAGGGAAAGGACCTTCGGTTGTTACTTCTAAGGTTAGATCGTCAACTGCAACTACACCAAGCTCTTCTGGTGGTAATTCGCCAGCGATAACTTGTGACCAGTTCTTAATGCCACCAGGGCCAATGAATGAGTAGAACCATGTGAAATCCCAAGCTGAATCGGGTTGCGCTGAGAAGCGGTAGGTTGCTTCGTAGTCATAGGCAGTAAGGGGTGTACCGTCACTCCACATGAGGCCTTCTTTTAGTTTAAAGGTCCAAGTTAGGCCGTCTTCTGAAACAGACCATGATTCTGCACTGGCTGGAATGACATTAAAGTCTTTGTCAAGATCAATAAGGGTGTCTTGGAACAAATCTGAAATACAGGCGTAGCGCTGATAAACAGAAACTGCAAAGTCAAAAGTGACTTCGTTTCTGGTGTTGTCACAAGGTACGCGTAGTACTTGCTCATCTGCAGGTGCAGCATCAGCAGGTAATTCTTGCGCTAGGCCTAAAGACAAAAGGCCAAATAGTGCAGCTATTAGAAGCTTTGACAGGATGGTAAGTTTACTCATAGTTTCCCTTTCTAAAAATTAAAGCGATGTTTCCCAAAGGTTAAGCCTTACTGAAATGTCGAATTTTGAAACGATATCACCTCCTTATAAAGTAATTTAAGCAAATGGATAAGTAATTAAGTCTTCTTCGACAAGCTCGAGCATGGCTAAGATAGTTTGCCTTGCGCCATTGGCGTCACGCTTACGAATACAATTAAGAGTCTCTCTATGCAGCTCTAAAGTTCTATGGCCAATATGCTTCTTGCCTAGCAAAGGTCTTACCCAGAGTTTTGCAACGGCATCCCAGAGAGGCTCAATGATTTGAAAAAACAAAGGATTACCCGAAAATTTATAGAGTGCCAAATGAAACGCTTTATCGCTTTCAGTAGCATTACCTTGCTCAAAATGCTCTTGTTCAAGGGCATCCACCAAACGCTCGAGTTCGTTTATTTGCTCTTCTGTTGCGTTCAGGGCAGTCAGGGCAGCAGCTTCGCTTTCAAGCGCACGTCTTAACTGAATGAGTTGTAAAAGGGTTTGAAGTTCAGACTCGAGCTTCATAACAATGTGATGGTCGTTGGGTGAAATAAGGTTTCTGAGGTATGTTCCGCTGCCTGTTTTGGCTTCTACGATGCCTAGGGCAGCTAGGTGCTTTAAGGCTTCTCTTAAGATGGGGCGGCTTACGCCGAGGTCGGCTGATAGGTGTCTTTCTGAAGGGAGGCGCTCACCTATTTCTAGACCTACGTTTGCTATGTAGGCAGTTAAACTCTCAATCACGGCGTCTGCTCTTGATTGGGTTGATACGGGCGCAAGTATAGCTATGAAGATCTCCCAAATAGGTATGAATGAAGTTCTAGACAAAAACTGAATTGGTAATGCTGTCTGACCAATTGTATGCATGCTTGCTCATCTTGTCAAGCATAGTTTGTGTTTTATGACTGTAAGCTAAAATAATTTCTTGAGTGCAATGGGCAATGCAGCTAGGTCTTCTTTGCTTGTATAAGCTTGAACGGAAATACGAACAAAGGGTTTGCCGTTATATTGTGTTAAAGGAATTTCTATTTTATGTTCGTCATAAAGCTTATTTTTAAAAGCGTCTAAATCATCAATGTCAGGTAAAGCTGCAACGGCAAGCTGAACATACATATCACTATTCGTAGGGTAGATAGTAGGCAACCCTGTTAAAGCTTCCATAGCTTCAAGGGTTTCTTGTAAAAGCGTATGGCAATTTTGCCGAACGCTTGCCCAATCATGCTCCTCTTGAAACTTAATGGCTGCAGGCACGCTCAGGTAAGCTGCAGGATCATTGGTACCTAACCAATCATAGTAATCAAGATAATTAGAGCCAGCACTAAACTTACTTTCTTTAGTGTAGCCCCAACTCAAAATAAGAGGCTCAATAAGGTCTTGCTTATCTTTTTTGGTATACAAAAAGCCAGCACCTTTAGGGCTACACAGCCACTTATGGCAGTTACCTGTATAAAAGTCAGCATCAATAGCGCTTAAGTCAAGCTCGAGCTGCCCGGGCGCGTGAGCACCATCAATTACCGTCATTATGCCCACCTCGCGTGCCTTTTTGCAGATTGCTGCAATGGGTAAGGTAAGCGCTGTGGGTGAAGTAATATGACTCAAATAAATAACTTTTGTCTTGTCAGTTACACCCTGCCAAAAAGCCTCAAGTATTTCTTGAGATGAAGAAACCGGTAAAGGAATAGCTTGCTGTTTATAACTAAAGCCTTTTTGTTTAGCTAAATAATTCCAAGTGTTATTACAAGCACCATACTCCTGATCACACGTTAAAACCTCATCACCCTCCTTTAAATCTAAGGAGCGTGCCACAACATTCACACCAAACGTTGCATTTGGCACAAAAATAAGATCATCACCAGAAACACTTAAATAATCGCCTAGCGCAGCTCGAGCTTCTTTAAGATAGCCTGAAACTTCACGGCCTAAAAACTTAACCGGTTGACGCTCGAGTTGTCGTTGCCAATCTTGATAGACTTTAAACACGGGCTTTGGTGTGGCACCAAAGGAACCATGATTTAGAAAAATGACATCAGGGTCAAGTAAAAATAAGTCTTTAAATCTGTTCATACCTATGCTCCTTTAAAACTAAAAAAATACGGGTTTTAAGCTAAGGGTGGATGCTCTAAAAAACCATTCTTTCTTTCCCTTGTAGGTTTAAAGTCATAAGACTCGAGCCCTAAAGCGTTTAGGGTTGCTAATTCTAAAAGAGAATAGGCTTCTTTTTCAGGTCGATTTAAAGTAAGCGGTTCTTTAAGAATAATAGGTGGATTGGTTATAAAACGTACCTTGCCTGAGTGATTGGGAGATGAGGCGTGCAGCATAAAGGGATGCATGATAATGACGTCACCGACTTCACCTGTAACTTCTACAAAGTCGCTACACTGAGCAATTAAACTCTGAAAATCAAACTCTCCGGGGTCTATGCCTTCAGGATGCTCAGCAAAAAACTTAGCCATGACTTGTAGCGAATCAGGTGCAATAAAAGTGCCGCCACCCTGATGCTCAATATCTGACCAAATGACAATAACAAGTAAAGCTTGCTCCCAGCTATCTAAGAAATGCCGAAAGAATGAACCATCTTTATGCCAGCCTTTATGCTTAGCTGAGGGGGGTTGCCAAGGCTGATCTGCGCCCATACGAAAATTCACTACAAAAGAATCAGACCACTTGTCAGGCTCTATTTTGGTGAAATGCTTAGATTCTATATAGCGTGTTGAACTGTCAATGTTTGCTTCACCCCCCACAACATCACAAAGTGCACCCCATGCTTTAGGCGCAAGCTCACGAACAGGCATTAAATTATGATGATCTAACCAAACAATTGGTTTCTCCCAAGTATTTGCATCTTCAGAGTTATAGCCTAAACGCTCAAAAGCCTGCTGAGTCCAAGCTTCAGCAATATCACGCTCAAAACAACCCTTAAGCCTAACGTAGCCCTTCTCAATAAACTCCTGAGCTTGCTCTTTAGTTAATGTTGTCAAGCTATCTAGCACGCCTAAACCTCCATAAAATTTTACGTTAAGCACTACTTAAGCACTAAAAAGCCAAAAAAAGCAAGACTCGAGTGTTTTGTGAGTGATGAAACTAGGGGTTTAATTTCTAGTTTTTTCATGATTTATCTGGGAAGCTGACCTTAAAATCTCATGTTGTAGCCTTTTGCAATTAAAACGCTGCAAGCGTTTTAATTTTCGAACTAGCTGAGTAAAAACAGATGTACTAAGTTGATGCTGTGTTTTATACCAAGTCCGATAATACGCTTACTAAACTCTAAAGAGATTTATACGCTCCTAAGCGGACTTGGTATTG
>CAYGTA010000057.1:0-2065 GCA_964352605.1 uncultured bacterium
CACTATAGCTGTGACTACCGTCATCAGCAAGGCGGGTTACACCCTCTAAGTAACGCTGCACAACTGCGGCATTAAAGTCAGAGAAAACAGTGTATTTATCTTCTTGAGCTTGATCACCCGAGCCAGACTGCATGGGGTCTTGCTTAATGCAGCGACCTTCACTATCAAGCTGCCGTGCGTAAGTAGCAAACCTATCATTGCGGCAATTAGCATAACGCGCAGCAGTGCTAGGTAAAAAAGTAGGTAAAAACAATGCTCTATTTTGATCATAGGCCCAACTCGAGCCGTTTAAGCTACCCCCCACGTAAGGATAACTGCCGTTTTGATAACCTGATGCTGCGTGCGGCATGCCAAAGGCGTGACCTGCCTCATGAATAAAAATGCCTTGGTAACTATGGTCACCTGTAGCTACATTTCCGCCACCCAGCCCACCGCCCGGGCTGGCATAACTAGCATCTTGTTTTGCCATGAGCAAAGGCGTGTAGTACTGATTATTAGTAGCGCTTTCACCATTGGCATTGCGTATGGCATGAAGGCTGTTAAGCACAGCTGACATAACTGCGTAGCCATCGCCTTGTTCCTCTTTGTAAGTTACCTTTTGAGCTGCCCTGCCTTGCCTCGGAGCAACAATAATATAAGGCCACTCTACTTTTTGAGCAGGATGATTAAGCATCTTTAAGTCTGAAATAGGATGTTTTGCGTAGTACTCAGCTTGCGTTTCTTGGTCAGGTGCAGCGGTTTCGTTTAAAGGAATATCTGTTTCACTTAAACCAAACAAGTAAAACGGTAAAATATTCATGGTGAAACGGGTAGCTGCACCCACGTTAACTGCCTGAAAGTCAGTTACTTGCCCTTCATTAGCCCGAACACGCAAGGCTAAACCGGTTTTAAGCCAAGCTTTATCTAGATTGACCCAGTAAGCGGTTTGGCTATAAGCAGGCCCATCTGATTCAGTCGCAGCTAAGGTTTCAGCTGAATTTAAACTTAACTCACCTAGTTTTTCGTTATTTACAAAGACTTCAAGGACAGGCTCAGCTACACGCTCATCCGCAGAGACAATATCTACCAAAACAAGCGCGTCACGTTCAGCGACAAGATGAAAACTATAATCAGCTAACTTCTCCCCCTGCCATGTTTTACCTTCAGGTGGCAAAACATGCGTCTGAGCAAGCTCGAGTTTGCTGATGCTTGGTTGGTCATCTACAGGAGTAATAGTTAACAAGACTGTTGCTTGAGTGCTTTCTTGAGCGTTACTCAGCTTGTAGCTAAAGCTATCTTGTGTTGTTTCACTATGGTCATGCTGATAAGAAAAGGCGCCATTTTCAGTAAGCACTAAGCTACCATGCTTTGGTTCTTGAATGACGCTAAGTTCTAAGCTAGCATCTACATGATTATCATTACTCAGTACCCCTTCACTCGTAGTTACCTTAAGACTCGAGCCTTCGCTTAGGCTGTAGCTGTCTGCATTAGCTGTGGCTGCGTTTTTAGGGCTTGCTATTATGCTTAGCGTGACCGTTGCAGTTGCGCTTTGGTCTGCTGAACTTAGGGTATAGCTAAAGCTATCTTGAAGACTGTTATCAGCATTATGTTCATAGTTAAAAGAGCCATCTTGAGCTAAGCTGAGTTTGCCATGTTTTGCATCTGAACTGAGTGTTAATTGGTAGCTTTCAGGGTAAACATCATTCATTAAAATGCTGTTGGTTTTATCTACAGCAAATAGACTGCCTTGCTGAACGGTGTAAGTATCTTCTTTAGCTATAAGAAGCGTACTGCCTTCAGGATTAGTTTCAGGTAAAGTACTTACACTATTTTGCTCACAAGCGGTAAATAACAAGATGATGAGGATAAAAGAAAGACGAGAGAAAAAGGGCACTATACGCCTCCGAATCTCTTTAGTTTGCACGTTCAGCTATAACAAAATTCTTAAATCCTCATAGCAAGAAAGCTAAATAGATGCCTAAGATGAACAAGCTGAGCTCTTTTTAAATTTAAAGAAGCGTTCATTATTAATAAAGCTTGATATACAAAAGCTAAATACAAAGCTTATTTCTGGTAACTTATAGTC
>CAYGTA010000057.1:2165-15297 GCA_964352605.1 uncultured bacterium
TAAAGCTTGATATACAAAAGCTAAATACAAAGCTTATTTCTGGTAACTTATAGTCCTAATGCGTGTCTTTGAAATTATTTTAATTATTACTTTACTGGCTCGAGTCTTACTTACCTTTACTGAGTATCGGCGAACCAAGAATCTGCGGGCTACTATTACCTTGTTAGCTACTGCTGTAGCGTTTGCTCAGTTTTATCTTGAGGGTTGGCGTTGGCAGTTAACGCCTTTTTACCTTGCTGTTTTTGTTGCTTTGACTGTGGATTTAACACGCTTTCCTTCTGACATTGAAGATTTAGAGGGTGGCAGATCAATACGTCGTGCCTTACTAGGTATTTTGGGCTTAGCTTTTTTTACCGCCATTGCTTTTTTGCTGCCTGTACCAAGCTTACCTCGACCTACAGGGCAGGCGTTGGTAGGAACCTTTTCGTTTGAATTAACAGATAGAACAAGACCTGAAATCTACTCAGCAGAAGAGGCAGATAGACGCATGATTGTGCGTGTCTGGTACCCTGCGAGTTCAAAAACAAAGCGTGCCCCGTGGATAGAAAATAGTGAGCAAATGCTGCCTGCTTTAGCTCGAGCAGGCGGGTTACCCGCTTGGATGCTTAATCACTTACAGTACATTAGGACGCATAGTTACTGGGCTGCGCCTGTTCAAGCGCAAGATATGTTTCCGGTGGTTTTGTTTGACCATGGCTTGTGGGGTTATCGTTCTCAAAATACTTTTTTAGTAGAAGACTTAGCCAGCCATGGTTATGTTGTGTTTGCGGTAGAGCACCCTTATGGCGCGGCTCAAAGCGTGTTTCAAGACGGCACCATAACGACCTATCATGAAGCTGTATTACCAGACTCGAGTGATCCGACTTATGACGCAGCAACAAGACGATTAACAAATCAGTGGTTAGAAGATAATCAGTTTTTACTTGATTACTTAGCGGCTGCACCAACCCTAGAAGTGAACGGGCTTTCAGATCACTTAGATTTGAATCGAGTGGCGCTTACAGGTCACTCAACGGGCGGCTCGAGTGTGCTTAGTTTTTGTGCGCTTGATGATCGTTGTGCCACGTTTGTTACGTTTGATGCTTGGATGAAAGCTGTGTCTGATGACGCTGTTGCTCAGGGGCTTCCTCAGGCTGCACTCAATATGTTTAGTGATTTGCAGGTGGGCTACTTTCCTGAAGAGAATCAAGAGCGTTACCTTGACATCTTAGCAAGTAGTGATAACAGTAAGACGCTGTTCATTGCTAATACGGGGCATCATGATTTTGATGACACTGCTTTTTTGAGTCCTGTTGCACGTTTTTTTGGTCATAGTAAAGGTGGCATTCGGCCTAAAAGAGCGTTTGAAATTATAAGGGCGTACACCTTAGCGCAGCTTGATAGTGAGCTTTTGGGTGAAGAGGTTACACTTTTAAGTGAAAACCCTAGCCCTTATGAAGAGGTTAGTTTTGCCTATGAAAAAGCTATTTTAGATGCCTCAGTAAATGAAATTAATTTAGAAGAGACGTCAGGTAGTGACCGCGAATAATCAGATTGCTACGGTAGAAACCCTCGCTGCTAACGCTTTAAGTAGTCATAAAATAGAACATTATGATGGTTGGCGGTTACGCTACAACCATGAAGTAACCCGCAGGGCAAACTCTGTACTCGCAGAAAAGCAAGGCATTAAACCCTTAACGCAAAAGCTCGAGTATGCCGAAGCGTGGTATCGCACTTTAGGGGTGAAGGCGCGCTTTCAGCTGTGCCCAGCTTCGCAACCAAGCAAGCTTGCTGACACCCTTATAGCTAGGGGCTACCGTGTGCATGACGGCGCAAAAGTACAAGTCGCCAAGTTAAAGCATGTAGTAACTCAAGCCACTAAGCCAGATATAACGCTAGTTAGCTCGAGTTCTTTAAATGCTGATTGGCTAAGCATTTATGAGCAAACTGAAAATGCCCCCCTTGACAAAGCAGAGGTAAGAAAAACCATGCTCGAGTGTTTGCAGCCTAAAGCTAAGTTTATGCTTGCTTATCTTGGTTCTGAAGTGGCTGCGGTTGGTTTGGGTGTGTATGAGTCGGGGTATGTGGGTGTGTTTAATATGGCAACCTTGCCAAACATGCGTAAGCAAGGTGCAGCAACAGCGCTTTTGCTAGGCTTGGCGCGTTGGGGTGAAACTGAGGGTGCAGAGCATATCTATCTTCAGGTGTCTACTGAAAATGTAGTGGCGCAAGCTGTCTACGAGAAGCTTGGCTTTGAAACGCTTTACGAGTACCAGTATTTTGAGCAAGCTTTTTAAGCCAAAGAGTTTAGGGTTATGCTGCCAAACTAAATGCTTTTTGCTACGCTAAGCTCATGAACCTTAAATCACTAGGCATACAAACAGATCTTATCTTTCCTGAATTTGAAGGAGAAGTAACGGATTGTGGTGATTACATTCGTATTCGTACGCCTTCGAATCCTAATTTCTGGTACGGCAATTGTTTACTGTTTGCCAAGCCCCCTAGCCAAGAGACATTTGAAAGATGGATGCGGCTTTTTAAAGAAGAAATTGGTGAGCCTCCTGAGGTAGAGCACATGGTGTTTCTTTGGGATATATCTGAGCAAGAAGCGAATCTAACTAAGTTTCAAGAGGCTGGGTTTAGTTTAGAAGAGACTGTCGTTATGACCGCAGGTGAAAGTTCGCTTAAAGCGCCACGTAAAAAAAATGAAGCTATTGACATGCGAGTACTTACAACTGAAGCAGAGTTTGCTGAGTTTTTAGATTTAGAAGCCTTAGTAGATGTAGAGCAGGGTTATGCTGATCATGCTAGTCACCGTCTTTTCTTAGAGCGTAAACTCGAGCGCTACCGCCGTATGACGCAAGCAGGTTTAGGGCAGTGGTTTGGCGCTTATTTAGATGGCAAACTGGTTGCGTATATGGGGCTTTATAAGCGTGGCGAGTTGGCGCGTTACCAAACGGTAGCTACGCATCCTGAGTACCGCAGGCAAGGCATAGCGCAAAGCCTTGTTTATTTTGTGGGTCGTTATGGTTTTGATGAAATGGGCGTAAAGCAATTAGTTATGCAAGCAGATGATAACTATTTTGCTAAAAATATTTATGCAGATGTTGGGTTTAAGCCAACAGAAAAAATCTATGCTTTAGAGCGAAGACCCGCAATTAAAAAAGACTAAAACAGTACCGAAAAAACTTGAGCTTGTCTAGCTTCACGATTGCTAAATTGAAGCATGTCATACTGAACAAAACCGTATTGGAGGACGCATGAACCAAACTAGCTTTAGGGGGTTAAGGCTCACGGTTGCGCTTATTATGCTTATTTGGGCGCAATTTGCCCTAGCGCAAGCGGTAGCAGAAAATACAGCTCGAGTGCATTACTTTAGGCCAGATGCTGCTTATGAAGGCTTTGAGCTTCATGTCTGGGAAGACACAACAGATGAGGTCAGTTGGGATGCTGGTCTAGCTATTTCAGGTCGCAGTGACTACGGGGTTTACTGGGATATTAACTTAATAGACAATGCTAAACGCGTAGGCTTTATTGTACATAAAGGTGACGAAAAAGACCCCGGACCAGACATGTTTCTTGAGTTAGCAAAACACGGCAATGAAATATGGTTGCAATCGGGCAGCGATGAAATATTAAGCGCTCCGCCTTTAGCAGCACCCGCTGAAAGGACAGCTCGAGTTCATTACTACCGCCCTGATGGTGCTTATGAAGGTTTTGAATTACATGTTTGGGAAGATACCACTGAGAGCGTAACATGGGAAAATGGCTTAGTGCAGACAGGCTCGAGTGCGTTTGGAGTGTACTGGGATGTAGCCCTTGCAGAAGACGCTTCTACCTTAGGGTTTATTGTGCATAAGGGGGATGAGAAAGACCCTGGGCCAGATATGTTTTTAGATTTGACTGAGAGTAATGAGGTGTGGCTGGTGTCAGGTAGTGCGAGGCTTTTTACACAAAAGCCAGATATTCAAGTGGCGGGTTCTGGAGATTTAAGCAAAGCGCAAGCTTACTGGCTCGAGCGTGACTTGTTTGCTTGGAACTTAGGTACAGTTGTGCCTGATACGGTGTTTAGTTTGCACGCTTCGGCAGATGCATCCTTAGCGCTGTCTGAAGCAGGCGTTATGAATGGTGAAGCGTTTGAACTTGTTATAGATGAGCGGGGTTTACCGGAGCATGTGATTGCTAAATTTCCGCATTTGGCTGACTACACTGCCTTGCGACTATACGACTTTGTACCTGAATTTCAAGAACAGAATCTGGCGGCAGTACCCAGATTACTGCAAGGCCAATTAGCTATTTCTATGACAAATGCTAATAAGCTCTTAGATGCCACAGGCTTACAAATTGCAGGCGTGCTAGACGACCTTTATGCCGAAGAAGCCTACACGCAAACGCTAGGAGTTTCTTGGCAAGAGGCTAGCCCAAACATAGCTGTTTGGGCACCCACCGCGCAAACTGTAAAGTTGCATTTGTTTGAAAGCGCAAGTTCGCAAGACAGCAAGGTTATAGACATGAAGCTAAGTGCAGCGGGTGTGTGGTCAGTAACCGGGGACTCGAGTTGGCGTAATAAATATTATTTGTTTGAAGTGAAGGTGTTTGCGCCTAGTACCCTTAAGATTGAAACAAATCTTGTGACCGATCCTTATTCGCTTGCGTTGTCTTTAAACAGTAAGCGTAGTCAAATGATTGATTTGAGTAGTGCTGAACATAAACCCGAGGGTTGGGATGAGCTTTTAAAAGAGGGGCTTAGCGCGCCTGAAAAAGGTGTTATTTATGAGCTTCATATACGTGACTTTAGCGTTAATGACCCGACGGTAAGTCAAGATAAGCAAGGAACTTACTTAGCCTTTACAGAAAATAGTAACGGCATGAAGCACCTAGCAAACATAAGTGCTGCGGGTTTAACGCATTTACATTTACTACCTAGTTTTGATATTGCAACGATTAATGAAGATAAATCAACTTGGCAAACGCCAGCTATTCCGTCAACTATTGCACCTTCATCTACCGAAGCGCAAGCTGCTATTGACGCCTTAAGAGACGCAGATGCCTTTAATTGGGGTTACGACCCATTTCACTTTAATGTGCCTGAAGGAAGTTACGCAGTCAATCCAGATAAGCGCAGTTTAGAGTATCGTCAGATGGTTAAAAGTTTGGCAGATATTGGCTTATTGACAGTCATGGATGTCGTATATAACCATACCAATGCCAGTGGTCAGGCTGAAAAATCTGTACTCGATAAGATTGTGCCGGGTTACTATCATCGCTTAAGCAAAGATGGTTTTGTTGAGACAAGTACTTGCTGTCAAAATACGGCAACTGAGCATGCCATGATGGAAAAACTCATGATTGATTCGGTGCTTTTATGGGCAAAAGACTACAAAGTAGATGCTTTTCGTTTTGACCTTATGGGTCACCATATGGTTTCAAATATGCTTGCTTTAAGACAAGCCTTAGATGAATTAACACTCGAAAATGACGGGGTTAACGGCAAAAACATCTATCTTTATGGGGAAGGCTGGAATTTTGGAGAAGTTGCCAATAATGCTAGAGGGGTTCACGCAACCCAAGTTAACTTGGCAGGTACAGGCATAGGTACCTTTAGTGATAGGTTAAGAGACGCTGTGCGTGGTGGGGGTCCATTTGATAATGGTCTTGATTTAATTAGAAATCAAGGTTTTACCAGTGGGCGTTACTACTTACCAAATGAGCGTGTAACTGCATCTGAAGAAACGCAAAAAGATATTCTTTTACAGCAAGCTGACCAAATTCGTGTGGGTTTAGCAGGTAACTTGGCTGACTACAGGTTTAAAAATAGATTAGGTGAAACTGTTACAGGTAAAGACATTGATTACAATGGTTCAGCCACAGGTTACACCCAAGACCCACAAGAGCATATTGTTTATATTTCTAAACATGACAACCAAACCTTTTGGGATTTTAGTCAGTACAAATTACCAGAAGATGTAAGCATAAAAGATCGTGTTCGAATGCATAATGTGGGGTTAGATATTGTTATGTTTTCGCAAGGTATTCCCTTTTTTCAAGCAGGTGACGACATGCTGCGCAGCAAAAGCTTTGACCGAAACAGCTACAACTCAGGAGATTACTTTAACAGGCTTGATTTTAGTTATGAAAGCAATAACTTTGGCGTTGGCTTACCGCCTGCTAGTGAAAACAGAACTAACTGGAACTTTATGCGTCCGCTACTAGAAAACCCAAATTTAAAGCCAGCCCAAGAAGACATTTTGACAGCTGTTAATCACTTTCAAACCATGCTGAGCATTCGCCAAAGTTCAGCCCTCTTTAGCTTAGAAACAGCCGAAGACATAAACGCCAGACTCGAGTTTCATAATACGGGTCTTGAGCAAGTGCCGGGGGTTATTGTTATGAGTTTGGCTGATAACAAGGGTTTGGCTGATTTAGACCCTAAGGTTGAGGTTTTTGTGGTTGTTTTTAATGCGACGAATAAACGCCAAACGCTTAAAGTAGATGCTTTGGAGGGCCTAGATTTACGGTTGCATTCGTACTTGCAAGCTCAGCAAGATGACCCTGTTTTGACATCTGCTCATTACGCTTTTAATAACAGTTTATCTGTGCCTGCCTATACAACGGCTGTTTTCTACCAAGCTCAAAAGTGAATGACTCTATTTTTAGCGTACTTTGATTTAAGGTACTCGCTGAATGCGGGGGTCGCTAAAGTCATCTAGTTCATCTCGACTGGTGCTTGAAAATTCGCTCACAATGGCGCCTTCATTGCCACTTTTAAACCAGTGCCACGTGTTGGGCTCAATGGTGTACTGGTCACCGGGGTGTAACTCAATTTCGTGAAAAACAGTGTAGTAACTCGAGCTGTCTTGGGGGGGTTGTGTGCTTTGTTTGGGGCTTGCTTCGCCTTCGACGTAGAGCCATACGGTGCCTTGGCGGCAGCGGAAGGTTTCGCGTTTGCCAGGGTCACTGCCTATGGGTGGGTGTCTATGTTGAGGGCAGGTTTGGTTGGGGAATAAGATGAGTTCTTTGGCGCAGTATCTGTCGTTGTTTTCGTAGGTGTAAAGGGCTAAGCCTGTGGTGAAAAAGTCGTTGAGGCCTAGGTCTGTTAGTTCTATTTGTTTGACTTCATCGGGGCGTAAGATTATGCCTGCTGCTTTTAAAAGGGCATTGGCTTGTTCTTGAAGGTCTGCCATAGTTTCACTCATATGTCTCCTTGGAGCTTAAGCTTAGTCTAAGCCTTGACAAATTAAATTAATTAGTTTAATTTAATAATACAGAACTTAAAAAAGCTTGTCAATGCTAGTGGCGCTACCTGTAGAGCTACTAGCAAGAAAAGAATTATTGTGTCTATCAATGCTGCTAAAGCAAAAGATATTAACCGTTTACGTGTGCTTAACAGCATTCGTAAAAATAGCGGTCTAAGCCGCCAAGAAATAGCAGAAAGCATTGGCTTAAGTGCACCAGCGGTAGGAAACATCGTGACAGAACTCATAGCAGAAGGCTTAGTAAGAGAGCTAGGTCGACGCAGCAAGCAACGAGGCCAACCCGCCAAAGAACTCGAGTTTTGTGCTGACGGGGCTTACGCTATGGGTTTGTTTTTAGAGCTTAATGAAGTTTCAGCTGTGGTGGTTAATCTCAATGGTGATATTCAAGAGCAAAAACAAGTCTCATTATCACAAGAATTGTCACCTGATGAAGCCGTAAGTATACTTTTAGAACTCGTTGAAGCACTCCTTAGCCCCAGCTACAAAGAAAAACTTTTAGGTATTGGCCTAGCGACCTTTGGACCTCTTAACTTAGAAAAAGGAACCATTAATGCACCACAGCGCTCTAACGCATGGGTTAATGTTCCTTTAAGAGACCAAATAGCCGAAAAAACGCAATACACTGTTTACCTAGATAACGACGCAACCGCAGCAGCCATAGGTGAACACTGGTACGGTGCAGGGCAAATTTACCCTAATTACTTATATATTCATATGACAGATGGCCTAGGAGGTGGCTTATTCCTTAACGGAGAAGTCTACCGAGGAGGCAGTCTCAACGCTGCTGAATTTGGGCACATGCTCATCAAACATAACGGTAGGATTCAATACCTAGAAGAAATAGTTAGCTTAAAAGCGTTTGCTAAAAAACTAGATATAAAACCCTCCATAGCAGAATTCGAGCGTCTTTTTAAGCAAGCAGATGCAAGCTTATTGGCTTGTCTTGATGAAGCTGCTGAAATACTGGCTCAAAGTATTGTTTCGGTTGATCACCTGCTTGACTTAGATGCCATTATTTTAGGAGGGCATTTATCAGAGGCTTTTCTTCAGTACCTTTTAGATAAAACCCAACTTCACTGCGAACCCTTATTTATGCGCGGAAAGCCTAGCCACACAGAACTTATTTTGGGCTACACAGGGCAGCATAGTGCAGTTTTAGGGGCAGCTACGTTGCCCCTTTATGATGCTTTTATTCAACCTGCGCGCATAAGCAGCGCAGAGCATGTGTTTAGCTCTACGCAAGAGGATATAGCCTAATGCCACTCATTCTTAGTTTTGGTGAAGTACTGGTTGAAATTATGCGTCCAGAGGTTGATCAGCCACTTCATGAAAGCCATTCATTTGTGGGTCCTTTTGCCAGTGGTGCGCCTGCTATTTTTGCAGATGCTGTCGCCAAACTGGGTCTGCAAAGCCGCCTACTCGCCTGCGCAGGTGACGATGCGTTTGGTCACTGCTGCCTTGAAAAGCTAAACCAAGATGGTGTAGAAACAAGCTTCATACACAAAACAAAGCAAAAAACGACAGGTATTGCTTTTGTAAGCTACAAAAAAAATGGCTCAAGAGATTTCTTGTTTCATTTAAAAGACTCAGCCGCAGCTGAACTGCGCCCCGCACACGTCACGCCAGCCTTACTCGAAGGCGTAGATTGCTTACACATAAACGGCTCGAGTTTACTCATTAGCCCAAACATGCTAGCTACCGGACTCGAGCTTATTAAGCAAGCTCAAGCCAAAGATATGCTCATTAGTTTTGACCCTAATATTCGTGCTGAACTCATTCAAGGCAATACTGATTGGCTTGAAATAATTATAGCTGCCAGTAACATTATTATGCCTAGTGGTGATGAAGCTTGTTTCTTAACAGGCATAGCGGATGCTAAGGCTGCTTGCCTTAATTTACTCGAGCAGGGTGCAAGCTTAGTCGTGCATAAGCAAGGTGCTTTGGGTAGTACAGTTTACTCGAGTGAAGGAGTGCGTCAAATAGCGAGTTTAGAGATTGAGGAGGTTGATCCTACTGGCGCAGGAGACGCTTTTGCTGCTGGCTTTTTGAGTTATTACTTAAAGACTAAAAATAGTTTAGAGGCAGCTGCCTTTGCTAATACTGTTGGCGGGCTTGCTACCACAAAATTAGGCCCTATGGAGGCGCTACCCAGCTTAGCTTTGGCTGAGCAGCAGTTTGAACGTTGGAAGCAAAGCCGGTGAAAGACTTATTACAGAAACAGATGAAGTAGTGGAACTTATTATGAGCAGAGACAAGCAGGTCGCTTAAACATGATCATAGCCTTTGCAGGCTTACAAGCTACTGGCAAAAGTACCCTAGCTAAAGAACTCGAGCGTGCTTTACTTAAGGCTAGCCCAGTGGTTTTATTGGATAAAGATAGGCTTCGTGATTGTCTATTTGCTGAGCATGTTGATTATAGTGCCACGCAAAATGACCTTACGCTAGCCATTATGTATCAGTTAAGTGCTTACTACTTAAGCAAAAACCCTGAGATGGTAATCATTATTGACGGTCGAACCTTTTCAAAGACGCATCAGGTAGAAGCGCTAAAAGAAGCAGCCAAACAACAGAAAACGCAACTCAGAATTATAGAGTGCATCTGTTCAGAAGAAAGCAGCCGTCAACGCCTCGAAAAAGCTGGCGATAGCCACCTTGCTAAAGACCGTGATTTTAACTTATACCAGCGTGTCAAAGCAGCTTCACAAGTTATAACCGAACCCAAACTCGTTATAAATACCGATGATCTAAGCCCCCAAGAAAGCATTCAAAAAATACTCGAGTACCTTTAAGGTACCGAAAGGAACGTTTATGCCTTTAGTTACAGGATTAGAATTACTTAGTCATGCCCGCAAGCACGCTTATGGTGTGGGTGCCTTTAATACCGATAATTTAGAAACAACGCAAGCCATTATGGAAGCGGCTGAAGAAACGCAAAGCCCTGTCATGCTGGCCATTACTGAGGGCGCTATGAAATACAGTCGTAAAAAGATTGTCGATATTGCCTTAATAGAAGCTAGAAATGCTTCTGTACCCGTAGCGGTTCATTTAGATCACGGGGAAAGCTACGAGATTTGTATGCAGTGCATTCGTTTAGGGTTTACATCAGTCATGATTGACAAATCACATTTAGATGAAGCTGGCAACATTGCTGAAACCAAACGTGTGGTTGAAGCGGCACACTCGGTTGGTGTGAGTGTTGAAGCTGAAATAGGTGTACTTGGTGGTATAGAGGAAACTATAAATGTTGCTGCTGAAGATGCAAAACTAACCACTGCAGATGAAGCCCAAAGATTCATAACTGCCACAGGTGCAGATACACTAGCCATTGCCATAGGTACTTCACACGGCCCTAATAAAGGCATTGGTCGCCCCTTCATACACCATGAACGCATACAAGAAATAGCAGCTCGAGTGCCTAATCCTTTGGTTATGCATGGCGCGAGTGGTATTCCTCAAGATTTGGTGATGCGTTTAAACAATGCGGGTGGTGGTCTTAAAAATGCTATTGGTATTCATGATGAAGATATTGCTAAGGCAGTCACAGAAGGCATTGCTAAAATAAATGTAGGTACTGACTTGCGTTTGGCAGGCATGGCGGCTGTTAGAGAAATCTTAAGTGCTAAACAAGCAGAAATTGATTTGCGTAAAATACTAGGGCCAGCCAGAGAAGAAATGAAACGCATTATTAAAATACGCATGGCTGTTGTAGGCTCGAGTGGTAAAGCTTAAAGGCGAGAGTGAAACTAGCTATACTAAGCTTGAGTGGAAATTCTTTGGGTATGAATAAGGCACTTTGCTTGCTTTTTGATTGTGCTCAGCAAGAAGGTATAGAGTGCGTAGCTGTGCAGCAAGGCTTAGATTATGACTAGTATTGTGATTGATATGGGTGGTACAAGCATACGCTTAGGTCACGTTATTAATAATCAAGTCAAAGGAGTGTACAGTAAACTCTCAACAGAGCAGTTAAGAGAAGCCAAAGATCCTTTAGATTGGCTAGCTAAGCAAGTTAAAAGCTACGCAACGAGTCATAACTTAAGCCCCCAAGAACTCATTATTGGTGTACCCTTCACCCCTAACAGAGAACGCACAACCGCACTATCAAGCCCCAACATAAAAAACTTAGAAGGCGCACCCATAAAAAGCTACTTAGAAGCAGCACTCGAGCTTAAAGTAACACTCGAGCGTGATATTAATTTACTTTTGTTAGGTGAGTGGCAGGCGGGCGCAGTTAAAGGTGCAAAAGCTGTTTTTGGTATGTTTGTTGGTACCGGTATTGGTGGGTCTTTTTTGCAAGAGGGTGTGCCTTATAGGGGTGCTACGGGTGCAGCTGTAGAGTTAGGGCATATTCCTATAAGGACAGAAGGAAGGCTATGTGTCTGTGGTAATACCGATTGCTTAGAAGCTTACGCTTGCGGGCACACGCTCATTGTTTTAGCGCAAGAAGAAAACATAAAAGTAGAAGAAGTCTTTTTGCCAACTAGCAACCCTTCCCTTATTCAAAAACGAGACGTTTTTGTACGAGATTTAGCTTATGCCCTTGCCACAGTCATCAACTTATTTCAACCAGATGTTGCCCTTGTAGGGGGCGGCATACCCAAAATGCAGGGTTTTCCTAAAGCACGCTTTCAAGACATTTTTCTAGAACAGTTAAGAAAACCCATTCCTTACACAAGCATTCAGTTACGCTGGGCTAGCCTAGATTCAGAAGCAGCCTTATGGGGCGCAGTTGCCCTGCAGGAGAAAGCATAATGAGCAAACAAGACTACCTTAAAGCCTGCCTAAATAGTGACGGCATACTAAGCGCAAGCGCGATGGATCAACGAGGGTCTCTAAAAAAAGCCCTGCAAAGTTACGGCTTAAACGCAACCGATGAACTCATGGAACGCTTTAAAGTACAAGTAAGCCAAGTACTCACCCAAGAAGCCAGCGCAATCTTACTAGACCCGCGCTACGGCATGCCAGCAGCACAAGCTCGAGTGCAAGGCTCAGCCCTGTTACTATCTTATGAACAAACAGGCTATGACGAAAGCCAAGCAGGTCGCTTACCGCGCCTCGTAGATCATTTAAGTGTTAAACGCCTTAAGCATTTAGGGGCAGATGGTATTAAACTCATGGTTTACTATGACCCTTTTGATTCAGATGAAAATAACACTAAAAAGCATGCATTTATAGAGCGTGTCGGCAGCGAATGTCTAGCTGAAGACATTCCCTTCTTTTTAGAACCTATGTCTTACAACGAGCGTGTAAGTGACCCAATAGACCTAGCCAAACTCAAACCCGAAGTGCTCAAACAAACCATACGAGAATTCTCAAAACCACAGTACGCAGCTGATGTACTCAAGCTCGAGTTTCCTTTAAATGTAAAACATGTTGCTGGCTTAGAAGCTGCTCAGGGTAATGAAACTGTGTACACTGAAAAAGAAGCGCAGGCACTTCTACTAGATGCTTGCAGTGAAGCAACATTACCTTTTGTGTTTTTATCAGCAGGGGTAGATATGAAACAGTTCGTTGAAAGCCTTCACTTTGCAGGCAATGCCGGTGTGGCGTTTAACGGAGTGCTTTGTGGTAGAGCAACTTGGAAAGGTGGCGTTCAAGTTTTTGCCCAATCAGGTGAGGAAGCCTTAAGAGACTGGCTCGAGTCTGAAGGAATGCTTAATTTGAGAATGCTAAATCATGCCCTTAAAGATTCAGCAACACCTGTGAGCTTAACGTAAAGCCTAAATATTACCTAAAAAAATAGAGCCGTGATATTGATTTTAGCTCCCTTATTAAGGGAGCTGTCCCTTTGAGATTGAGGGATTAACCCCGAGCTTAGCTATACTGAAAGAGTAAACACAAGGTAGTAATACTATTTCCGTTTACTTTATTAATAAAGTAAACGCGATCTTGGAGTTCCG